>JALGTT010000155.1 GCA_029821235.1 Candidatus Hebobacteria bacterium
CCCACGGCCTCCGACGGGGCCTGTGGCAGGTCTCCCCCGTATTCCACCCGGGAGACTCCGTTGGCGGCCGCCAGGTCGTCCTCCCCCAGCGCGCCCACCAGGGCCTCCCAGCGCTCCCGGGGCGCGTAGACCACCAACTCGGCCTCCACCCGATCCTTGACCACTCCCTCCTGTCTCAGTTTCTCCACGGCCAGGTCGGCGACCGGGAAATAGGGCTCGATCTGCTCCCCCCAGCGCCGCCCCAGTTCGTCATCCCTCCACGCCTCGGCATCCGGCCAGTCGGCCGTCTGGATGGTGATCTCTTTGTCCGACCACTCGGGCAGGTGCTGCCAGACCTCCTCCGCGGTGTGGCTGAGAATCGGGGTGAGCACCTTCGCCAGGGTGGTGGCGAGCACCCACAAGGCCGTCTGCGCCGACCGGCGCGCGGCGCTCTTCGGCGGGTAAGTATAGAGGCGGTCTTTGAGCAGGTCAAGGTATACCTGACTGAGGTCCACGGCGCAGAATTCGTGCACCCGGTAGTAGACCTGGTGGAACTCGAAACTCTCGTAGGACCGGGTCACCCGCTCCACCAGCCGGCTGAGCCGATGGAGGATCCACCGGTCCACCTCCTTCATCTCCGGGGCGGAGAGGAGATCGGCCCCGGGGTCGAAGTCGTAGAGGTTGGCGAGCATGAAGCGCAGGGTGTTGCGCAGCCGCCGGTAGCCGTCCACCACCTGGTCGAAGATGCCGTGGCCGGTGGGCATGTCCTCCTTGAAGTCCACGTAGGAGACCCACAGGCGCAGGATCTCGGCCCCCAGTTCGCGCACCACGTCCTGGGGGTCTATGGCATTGCCCAGCCGCTTGGACATCTTGCGGCCGTTCTCGTCCAGCACGAAGCCGGTGGTGAGCACGGTGCGGTAGGGGGCCCCGCCGTGGGCGATGAGCCCGTTCCAGAGGGAGAGTTGGAACCAGCCCCGGTACTGGTCGTGGCCCTCCAGGTACAGGTCGGCCGGCCAGCGCAACTCCGGCCTGGTCTTGAGCACCGCGGCATGGCTGGAGCCGGATTCGAACCACACGTCGAAGATGTTCTGCTCCCGGTCGAAGCGGGAGCCGCCGCACTGGGCGCACTTGACGCCCTCGGGGGTGAGTTCCTCGATGGGCACGGTGTGCCAGGCGTCGCTCCCCTGCTCCGCGATGAGTTGGCGGGCGCGGGCGATCACCTGGGGATGAAGCAGCTCGTGGCCGCAGTCGGCGCAGTAGAGCGCGGGGATGGGGATGCCCCACACGCGCTGGCGGGAGATGCACCAGTCGGGGCGCTGCTCGATCATGCCCCGAATCCGCTGCCAGCCCCAGGGGGGCACCCAGGTGGTCTTGTCCACCTCCGCCAGGGCCTGCTCCGTGAACGGCTTCAGGTCCACGAACCACTGCTTGGTGGCGCGGAACACGGTGGGGGACTCGCACCGCCAGCAGTGAGGGTACTGGTGGGAATAGGGCTCCACCTTGAGCAGGGCCCCGTGCTCCCGCAGTTCCTCCACGATCTTGGGGTCGGCCTCCGCGTGGGAGAGGCCGGCGAACTTGCCGCCTTCGTCTGTGAAGACGCCCTTTTCGTCGAGGGGCTGGATCACGGAGAGGCCGTACTTGCGGCCGGTGAGGAAGTCCTCGCGGCCGTGCCCGGGCGCGGTGTGCACGCACCCGGTCCCCTGTTCAAGAGTCACGTAGTCGGCCAGCACCAGGGGCACCACGCGGTCGAGGAAGGGATGTCGAGCCTGCCCTCCCTCCAGCGCCGCGCCGGCGGCGCGGCCCACCACCTGGTAGTCGGCGATGTCGAGCTCCGCCATCACCTGCGCCAGCAGGCCCTGGGCGAGCAGCAGGTGCTCGTCCGCGGTCTTGACGAGCACGTATTCCAGTTCGGGGTGGAGCGCGATGGCGAGGTTGGCGGGCAGCGTCCAGGGGGTGGTGGTCCACACCGCGAAGGACACCGGCCCCACCCGGGGGAGATCGGGAAGAGCGCCCTCGGGGAGGGAGACCACCGGGAAGCGGACGTAGACCGAGAGAGAGGTGTGCTCCTTGTATTCCAGTTCCGCGTCGGCGAGGGCGGTCTCGCACTCCGGGCACCAATGCACCGGCATCAGGCCGCGGCTGACACATCCCTGTTCCACGAACTTGCCGAAGGTCTCGATCACCGCGGCCTCGTAGGCGGGTTCGAGGGTGAGGTAGGGGTGATCCCAGTCGCCCCGGACGCCGAGCCGGCGGAACTGCTCCCGCTGCACGTCGATGTAGTGGAGCGCGGTCTCCCTGGAGCGGCGGCGAAGTTCCACCGGGTCTATGGCGTGGCGGTCGCAGTCGAAGGTGCGCAGGGCCGCGATCTCGGTGGGCAGGCCGTGGGTGTCCCATCCGGGGACATAGGGGCAGTCGTGGCCCCGCATGGTCTTGTACTTGATCACGATGTCCTTGAGCACTTTGTTGAGGGCCTGCCCCAGGTGGATGTCGCCGTTGGAGAAGGGCGGGCCGTCGTGGAGAATGTACTTGGGCCGGCCCTCGGTATGGCGCTGCACGGTCTGGTAGAGGTCTATCTCATCCCAGAACTGCTGAATGCGCGGCTCCATCTCCCGCAGGTTGGCGCGCATGGGGAACTTGGTTTTCGGCAGATTCAGCGTCTTTCGGTATTCGGCTTTCTTCTCCATAACTCTACATCCTTACCATACTCGGTGGAGGAACGACAAAGGACGACAGACCCGGGTGACCGGATCGTTCGGCGGGGGAGGCTGCTGCGTGGCTGCCGGCGGGCGGGGGCTACAACCGGTAGCGGCGCAGCAGCCAGGTAATGCGGATGCGTATCAAATCCTTGATCGCGTCCGCAGAATCACGCACCCGGCTGATGCGGGTGTCGGGGTTGTCTATCCAGGTGACCGGCACCTCGGCGATCTTCAGCCCCAGGCGCTGGGCGAGGAAGAGGACCTCCATGTCGAAGGCGATGCCGGTCAGCCGCTGGGCGCCGAAGAGGCGCCGGGCGATGGAACGAGGGAACAACTTGAACCCGCACTGGGTGTCGGCGATGCCGTGCACCGCCATCAGGCGCACCAGCAGGTTGCCGGCGCGGCCCACCATCTCCCGGTACCAGGGCTGGCGCACGGGCAGGTTGGACTCCGGCAGGGCGCGGGAGCCGATGGCGATGTCGTATCCCGACTTCAGCGCGGACATGAGTTTCTCCACTTCCTCGATCGGGGTGGAAAGATCGGCGTCTGAGAATAGCACGTACTCGCCCTCGGCGGCAAGCATGCCGGTGCGGACGGCCGCTCCCTTGCCCTGCCGCGGCTCCTTCAGCACGGTCGCGCCGGCGCGGGCGGCCACCTCGGCAGTGGCGTCCCGGCTGTTGTTGTCAACCACGATCACCTCCGCGCGGTACTCCTGCTCGCGGAGATACTGCTGCACGCGCTCCAGGGTGGGGGCCAGCCGCCGTTCCTCGTTGTAGGCGGGGATGACGATGGAGAGGTCTATGGATTCACCTGCGCTCACGCGCGCCCTCCCCGCTCGATCCGGGCGAGCGCCTCCTTGGCCGTGAGGCCGCTCACCTCCACCAGCTTCCGCCTGGATTTCTCTCCCCTCACGATGCGAACGCGCGACCGGGGGATGTCCAACGCCTGTGACAGCACCTCCACCATCTCCCTGTTCGCCGCGCCCTTCAGGGCCGGGGCGTGCACTGCTATCACCAGTTCGCCGCGGCCGGGCGTCACTCCTGATTTCGAGGAGCGCGGCTTGACCTTTACGGTGAATCTCACCACCTCAGGTTCCATGGACGAACACCAGAATCGCCAGGTTGAGCGCGTTGTAGACGCCGTGGGCGGCCGCAGGCGCGACGAGGGACTGATAGCGGTGGCAGAGCCAGGCGAAGAGCAGGCCTAGCAGGAAGAGGGGAAATGCCGCCACCGCGCTCATGTGCAACAGGGAGAAGATGAGCGCGCTCACCACCGCCGCCGGCCAGAAGCCGCTGCGCGCGGCCAGGCCGCGGAAGATCACCCCCCGGAAGAGGGTCTCCTCCAGCACCGGCACCACCACACAAATCAACCCCACAGTCACCACGAGGGGCGCGCCCTGGAGGATGGTGACCGCCATCTCCACCCCCGGGTTGTCCAGGGAA
>JALGTT010000156.1 GCA_029821235.1 Candidatus Hebobacteria bacterium
AGGGACGGTGCGCGCCCAGGCCGACTGGGCAATGGTCTCCTCATCTCGCGCAGACCCGGGCGCTGGGGAACAGGGGAGCTTTCGCGTCTGCCGGGCTCCGCTCGCGCCGCCGGATGATCCCGGCTATTCCGCCCTCGCCGGCGACTACTACCTGCAATGGCCCCTCCACACCCTGGACGCGGTCGGCGCGTGGGCCGCCTATCCCGGCGTCTATTTCGACGCCTCCACCAGGCCCGGCGATGCGCCCATCATCGCCCTCATCGACACCGGCATTGACCCGGACCATCCGGACTTCACGAATCTTGGAGCGGCGGGCGCGGACGTGTCTCAGGGGGGACAGCTTCTCCTGTCGGCCGCGAAGGGGTTCGGATATCCGGAGATAGATGACGAACACGGCCACGGCACCCACCTCGCCGGGATCGTCGCCGCCGCCGCCAACAACGGCGCAACCGCAGGCAGCGGCATCGCCGGCCTGGGATACCCGGTCCGTCTGCTCTCAAGGCCGCGGGCGAGAACGGCGTCGCCAACCGGGCCGACCTGGCCGCCGCGATCACCTACGCGGCCGACCAGGGCGCCTCCGTGATTCTCATCGGTCTCCTCGGCCCCACCTGGTTCCCGGATCTCCAGGAGGCGGTGGACTATGCCTGGGAGCGCGGGTGTTTCCTGGCGGCCCCCGCGGGTGACGCGGCCGGCGGGCCGCCCGTGTTCCCGGCCGCCTGCCCGCACGTGTTTGGGGTGGCCCCCAGTTCCGCGCAGGGCGCGCTCGCCTGGTATGCCACCACTGGAGATCATGTCGCCCTCTCCGCCCCGGGCGGGGACGAGACGGTCGGCGTCTACTCCACCCTGCCCACCTATCCCTGCACCCTGCGCTCCGACCTCGGCGGCCCGCCTTATGGCTTCATGTTCGGCTCGGCCCAGGCGGCGGCCCACGTGGCGGCCGCCGCGGGCCTGTGGCTGGGGAATCTGGGGGACGACCTGCCGACGGAATCGGCGAACCGCCTCCTCTGGCAGAGCCTGCAACAGAGCGCGGCCCCGCTGGAGGAGGGGCAGGCGGGCTGGCGGCCGGAGGGCGGCTATGGCCTCCTCGCCCCGAGTGCCCTGCTGGCCGGCAACCCGCCCCAGGAGGCGGAGCCGGGATGCCTCGTCGGCCGGGTGCTGGTGGCGGGCGAGCCCGCCGTTGGGGTCACCGTGACGGCCGAGGCGGAGGGAGGGGAGGCCTACACCACCACCACCACCGGGCCGGCAGGAGCGTATCGGCTCCCCAACCTTCCGCCCGAAATCTACACGATTTCAGTGGCGACGGAGGCCGGGGTCAGCGTGTGGGAGGGCGCGCTGGTCGCGCCCGGCTGCGACATCCCTGGGGTGGACTTCTACCTGGGCAGCCCCCCGGCCGACAGCGACCTGGTGGAGGCCTCCCTCCCGGCGGCCGCGGTGTGCGGCCGCGAGGTCGCCATCTCCCTCCGCTTCCGAAACACGGGGGCGGGGGCCTGGCGGCGGCGGGAGGGGCATTGTCTGCGGCATGTGGGGGAGGCGGCGGCCGCGCCCCCGGGGGGTATTCAGCGCGAACTCCCGGCCGGAGCATCGGTGGGCCCCGGCGAGGACCACACCTTCTCCGTGTCCTGGCGCGCCCCGGAACAGTACGGATACTACCGGCTTGCCTTCCAGATGGCACAACAGGGGGGAGTGGGGCGGTTCGGCGAGACGGCCGAGCAGGTGGTGGCGGTGAGTTCCTTCCTCGACGTGCCGCCCGACCACTGGGCGGTCTCCTCCATCGAGGCGGCGAGCGCGGCCGGGGTGGTGCAGGGCTATCCCGGTGACCGCTATCTGCCCAGCGCGGCGATCACACGCGACCAGATGGCGGTGTTCATCTCCCGCGCGCTTGCAGGTGGCGACAAGGCCGTTCCCACCGGGCCCGTGTCCGCCTCCTTCCCCGACGTGCCCTCAGAACACTGGGCGTTCAAGTATGTGGAGTACTGCCGGGCCGCGGGCGTGGTGCAGGGATACGGAGACGGCTATCACCCGGAGGCGGTGGTGGACCGGGCGCAGATGGCGGTGTTCATCGCGCGGGCGATGGCCGGGGGCGAGACGGCGGTGCCGGACGAGGGCTGTTCCGAAGCGGTCTTTCCGGACGTGCCCTGCGACTTCTGGGCGCGCAAGCACATTCAGTTCATCAAGGCCGCGGGCGTCACCACCGGCTATCCCGACGGCCTCTACCACCCGGAGGCGGTCGCCACCGCGCCGCGGTCTCCTACGGCTCGTCCCCGATGGTGCGGCGAATGAGTTCCGCGCGCAAGCGGCCCACCTCCTCCTCATCCCCCTGGGCCGCCGCCTGGTCTATCTTCTCCTCCAGACACACGGGCAGCCCCTGCTCCTGGCGAAGCAACTCCACCAGCGCTGACACATGCTCCTCCATCGCCTCACAGATGGAGCGGTTGTCGCCCTCCTCCTCCTGGTATCGCTCCGCGTGCCGCGCGCCGTACTGCTGGATGTGCCGGCCCACGCGGTAGAGCTCGGTCGCGGCCTGCTCCAGGTCCCCCTCCAGCAGGTCGAGCAGCGCCTGGGCCACCGCGCGGTCCCGCTCGATCCAGGGCCACCACCTCAGGAAGCCCCATTTGGTCTCCTCGGCGATCTCGCTGTGCTCGGCCAGGTTCAGAATCCCCAGGTTGTGCTCGGCATCCTCCCGCGCCTGCGCGTAGTCGCCGAGTTGGAAATCGAAATTGCGCCTCACGTAGTACTGCCAGGACTCCTCGCGCAGCGCGGCGACCTCGTCCTCGTCCAATGCGAGCGCTCCGTTCGTCTGCCGGGAGAGATAGTAGTCGAGGAGCGAGTGGTATCCATAGGGCCGCTCGCCATCCGGCCGGCCGCGCCGCGCGTACTCCCGGTTCAGCAGCAACTGCCCCTGCACCTCGCCCGCCGCGGAGAACACCGCGCAGGACTCGATGAAGGAGATCTTCTCCTCGCCGAAACGCGTCAGCGTCCCCACCAGCAGATAGCGGGGGTCTCGATACAACTGCGCGAGGAATGCCTTTACGGGAGCAGCCAGCTCCCGCTCGCCGCTCACCTCCGGCTCCGACATGCAGCACCTCTCCTTCTCTTTCCCTCAGCCGAGGCCGCCGCGCCGCATGAATCGGCACCCGGCGACGGCCTGGGAGTTCCACACCGGACTCCCCTTTCTCCTCTCGCCGCGGCAGCCCTGCCCCCGGTCCGAGGGGCGAGCGGCGATCACGCCCTTCCGCGGGTCGGCTTCCTCGCCACCGCCACCAGGGACACGCCGACCGGGAAATTGAACCGCACCAGCCATTTCGCCTCCAGCCGCAGCAGCCAGATCAGCGCGGTGTTGATGAAGGCGGGAGGTTCGATGAAGGCGGTCTTGGCCTCCTCCCCCTTCTTCCCCCGAAGCCTCTGAAGCAGCCTCAGCAGCGCGATGGGGAGCAGCAGAGTGGCGATGAGCGGTGAGAGGCGCAGGATCTCCAGACCGGCCTCGTCCAGCAGACGCCGCAGCCGGGAGGCGCGGTATCGCCGCACATGGTTCAGCGCCTCGTCGTGCTCGCTCCAGAGGAAGGGACACGCCGGCACCGTGATCAGCAGCACGCCGCCCGGCGCCAGCACCCGCGCGAACTCCCGCACCGCCGCCCCGTCATCCTCGATGTGCTCCAGCAGGTCGAGCGCGGTGAGCGCCTGGACCGCCCCGTCCTTCACCGGCAGCGCCTCCCCCAGGGCGAGCGCCAGCCGGTGGTGGCCCCGCTGCCGGCAGAAACCTGCCGGCAGAAACCGAGGGCCTCCGGCGATCGGTCCATGCCGATCACCTCCCCGAATTCCTCCAGCGTCTTCAGGGTGGCGCCGGTGCCGCAGCCCACGTCCAGCACCCGGCCCTCCGGCCGGTGTCCGCCGACCGGAGGATACCTCAGCAGCAGGTCGCGCACCACCGCCCTCCTGGCCACGAACCACCAGTAGGAATCCTCCAGCCGGAACATCTTGGCCAGTTCGGACGCGCGCACAGAACCTTTGATTCTCCCGTCAGGGGCGGATACCTCGCCGCTGGCCGCTCCGCTCAGGTGATGAACATGGCGTCCCCGAAACTCAGGAATCGATACCGCCGCTCCACCGCCTCCTGGTAGGCGCGCATGATGTTCTCCCGCCCTGCGAAGGCGCACACCATTAGCAGCAGGGTGGACCGCGGCAGGTGGAAGTTCGTGAGCAACGCGGACACCACTCGGAACCGGTGTCCCGGCACGATGAAGAGACCGGTCACGCCTTGACCGGGCCGCACCCGTCCGCCCTCCGCCGCGGCCTCCAGCGCCCGCACCGTGCTGGTCCCCACCGCCACCACCCGTCGCCCCTCCTCCAGCGCGCGGTTGACCATCGCGCTGGTCTCCTCCGGGATGGCGTAACTCTCCTCATGCATCACGTGCTCCTCCACCCTCTCGACATGCACCGGCCGAAAGGTGCCCACCCCGATGTGCAGGGTGACCGAGGCCATCGCCGTCACCCTCTCCCTCACCGCCTCCACCATCTCCGGGCTGAAGTGCAGACCGGCGGTGGGGGCCGCCGCGGCCCCGGGACGGCGCGCGAACACCGTCTGATAGTCCGACTCATCCTCCACCGGGCGCGTGATATAGGGTGGAAGAGGAACCTCGCCCACCCGCCGAATCATCTCCGCCAGGTCTCCCGCGGAGCCGCCTGGGCGGGTGAACTTGACCAGCCGCCCGCCGGAGGGCGTGCGCTCCAGCACCTCCGCCTCCAGTTCCCCCTGCCCGAAGACGATCCGGCGGCCGGGGGGCAGTCTCCGGCCGGGGGTGGCCAGCGCCTCCCACACCCCCTCCCCCCGGTCCTGGAGCAACAGCAATTCGGCCCGGCCTCCCCCGGGGACCCGGCGCCCCCGAAGGCGGGCGCGGATCACCCGCGTGTCGTTGAACACCACCACATCCTCCGCGCGCAGATAGTCCGGCAGATCGCGGAACCGGCGGTGTTCGGTTTCCCCGGTCGCTTTGTGCAAGACCAGCAGTCGCGACGCGTCCCGGGGCCTGGCCGGCTCCTGGGCGATCAGTTCCTGGGGAAGATGGTAGTCGAAGTGGGAGATGTTCATCTGCTGAAGAAGGCTGATTCGGTGCCGGGGCCGGCCGGTCCTCTCGGCGGGGAAGAGGTGGTGGCGTCCGCATCTCGAAATCTCCCACCAGTGCACCCATGTGTGGACCGGGGCGCCGCCCGCCGCGCTGGTTTTGTCGCCGGCTGGAGGGGGAACACTTTCTTGGCGCGGGGAGGGTGGCCGAAAGGTGGCCACAGTGAGTTCAGAACACTACATGGAAGTCTTCACGGCCATCGTCTACTGGGCGCTGGTCGCCTGCTGGCTCTTCATCGTCATCTTCTACGCCCGCCAGTACGTGCGCTTCAAGCGGGTGTATCCTCTCGTCGCCACTCTGCTGGCGGTGCTCTTCATCGACGGCGCGCGGACCCTGATCGAGAGCATCTACTTCGGCGCGCGGCACACCGCAAGGGCGGGCCTGCTCTCCCACTCGCTGTACGTCTTCCTCGATCAACCCCAGTATGTGATCATCCCCAAGACGCTCAACCTCATCGCGGCCCTCATCATCATCGCGGTCCTGGTCCGCAACTGGTTCAACAACCTGGCCCGGGAGGAGCAGCAGCGGCGCCAGGTGGAGCAACTTCGCAACGAACTGATTTCCCTCGCCTCCCACGAGATTCGCTCTCCCCTCACCACCATCGGCGGATATGCGAACACCCTCCTCCGGGAGGGCGACGGTCTCAGCGAGGCGACCAGGAAGGAATTCTTGGAGGCGATCGCCTCCGAGTCCGACCGCCTCAAGCGCCTGGTGGCGACCCTGCTCGACATGACGCAGATCGAGGAGGGGCGGCTGCCCCTCCAGCGCCGGGCGGTCCATCCGGCGGAGATGTGCGAGGCGGCCGTTCGCACCGCCACCCATCCTCAACTCGAACACGTGCTCCGGGTAGAGGTGCCCCCCGATCTGCCCCAGGTGCTCGCCGACCCCGACCGGATACACCAGGTGCTCACCAACCTGATCGCCAATGCCATCCAGTTCTCTCCCGGAGGCAGCGAAGTGGTGGTGGGGGCCGCCGCCACCGATGACCACGTGCGCTTCTTCGTCAGGGACCAGGGCGTCGGCATTGCCCGGGAGGAGCAGAGCCGGGTGTTCAACCGCTTCCACCGCGCGTCCAGCGCCGACCGGGGAGGCTCCTCGGGCACCGGTCTGGGGCTCTACATCAGCAGGGGCATCGTGGAGGCCCACGGCGGCGAGATCGGCTTCGAGAGCGAACTGGGCAGGGGCAGCACCTTCTTCTTCACTCTCCCCACCCTCATCGGCCGGCAGAGGGCCGAGAGCGAGCGTGCCGAGGACGAGTGAGCGCGCCTCGCCGCCTCCCGCGCTGGCAGGACCTCTCCCCGCGGCTGCGAATCCAAGAAGGGGCGGCCTCCGGCCGCCCGGCAATACCCCTCTAGGAGGTGCGAGGTGGCGAAGATCGAAGTCGGCCCCTGGGATTACCTGCCGGAGTTCGTCGGCAACATGGCCGACACCGGCCTGCTGGTGGTTTCTCTCGACGGGCGCGGCCGGCCCAACGTGATGACCGCGAGCTGGGGCGCCATCGGCGTGTTCTGGAGCAAGCCGATGTTCATCGCCCCCATCCGCAAGTCCCGCTACACCCACGGCTGCATCAAGCGCACCGGCGATTTCACCCTCAACGTGCTCCCGCGCAAGCTCGCTGACCTCGCCATGTTCTGCGGAACCGTGTCGGGACGCGATCACGACAAGTTCGCGGAGGCGAAGCTCACCGCCGCGCCGGCCCTCAAAGTCAAGTCCCCCATCATCGAGGAGTGCGTGCTTCACTACGAGTGCCGCGTCGTCCACACCAACGCGGTGGTGCCCAAGGCGCTCATCAGCGACATCGCCAACGCGCACTACCGGGACCGCGACTATCACAGCTATTTCTTCGGCGAGATCGTCGCCGTCCGCGCGGAGAAGGGCCTGCGGCGGCGCCTGTAGCCGCGCCCTCCGCGCAGCGTCCTGGGAGGCGAGGAGGTGAATCATCCGGTGACTGGACCCGCTCGCTTCCGGGCCCTCATCCGCGGCCGCGTGCAGATGGTCGGGTTTCGCGCCTTCGCGGAGATGCGCGCCCACACCTGGGGGGTGACCGGCTATGTCCGCAACCTCGCCACCGGCGAGGTGGAGGTGGTGGCCGAGGGGGACGAGGAACTTCTCAAGTCCTTCCTCGCCGAGCTGCGCCGCGGGCCGCGGGGGGCCTCCGTCACCGATGTGCTGGTGAGCTGGGAGCAGCCCCGCGGTGAGTTCGACGAATTCTCGGTCCGCTACTGACCGCCGGACGAAAGGAAGAGCCATGGAGATCGTCGCCATCATGGGCAGCCCCAGGGGTGGAGGCAACACCGCCACCCTGGTGGAGGCGTTGTTCGAGGGGGCGCGGGCGGAGGGTGCCGCATGCACCAGATTCGATCCCGCCAAGTTGCACATCGCCGACTGTGACGCCGACCGCGCCTGCCTGGAGAGCGCGGAGGCGGAGTGCATCCTCCAGGACGACATGCAGCAGATCTATGCCGCGCTCCGCCGCGCGGACGCCTGGGTGCTGGCCACCCCGGTCTACTTCTGGCACGTGACCGCCCCCATGAAGCGGGTGATCGACCGCCTCTACGCCTTCTTCACCGAGGAGGGGGGCTGGCGGCTGGGGCTGGAGGGAAAGCGC
>JALGTT010000003.1 GCA_029821235.1 Candidatus Hebobacteria bacterium
GTATCTTCGCGTGTTCGGCGGGGATGTCCCCGAGAACGAGGACCGGGAGTCCTGCCGACGGCGGGCGGCCGACAAGTTGTCTCGTCTGGGGGAGCGCGCGGACGAGCAGGGCCTTCGCGTGCTGCTGGAGACGCATGACGCGTTCTCCTCCGGCAAGCAGGTGGCCGAGTTGCTGGAGGCCGCGGGCGACCGCGGCATCGGGGTAATCTGGGATGTGCATCATCCGGCGGCGATGGGCGAGACCCCCGCGGAGACCGCGCAGCTGATCGGAAGCCGCACCTATCACGTGCACGTGAAGGACGGCAAGGGAGGGGGCGAACTCTGCCTGCCGGGGGAGGGCGATGTGCCCCTCAGGGAGACGATAGAGGCACTGCATGGGCTCGGCTATCAGGGCTATCTGTCCTTCGAGTGGGAGAAGGCATGGGTCCCCGAACTGCCCGATCCGGAGGTGGCCTTCCCCCAGGCCGCGCGCTACTTCAGCCGCCTGTTGCAGGAACTGGGCATCCCGCCCGCTGGATCTGCTCCTTGACCCGCTCCGGGGCGGTGCCGCCCGGGGAGCGCCGCGACTTGACCGCGCCCTCCGGGGAAATGCACTCCACGATATCCGGGCCGAACTCCTGGCTGAACGAGCGCCATTCCTCCAGCGACATCTGCTCGAAGCCGATGCCCTGTTTCTCGCAGTATCTCACGATCTGCCCGACGATTCCGTGCGCCTGCCGGAAGGGGATCTCCTTCCTCACCAGGTAGTCGGCCACCTCGGTGGCGGTGAGGAACCCCCGCTCCAGCGCCTGCGCGATCCTCTCCTTGTTCACGGAGGCGGTGGCCAGCATCTCCTTCATCACCTCCAGCGCGCCGGACAGGGTGTCCACCGCGTCGAACAGGGCCTCCTTGTCCTCCTGGAGATCCCGGTTGTAGGTCATCGGCATCGCCCGCAGCACCGTGAGCATGGACATCAGGTCGCCGAACACCCGCCCCGATCTGGCGCGCACCAGTTCGGCCGGATCGGCGTTCCTCTTCTGCGGCATGATGCTCGACCCCGTGCACCAGGCGTCCGCCAGGATGATGAAGCCGAGTTCCACCGTGGACCAGAGCACGATCTCGTTGGCCAACTGCGACAGGTGTACCATCTCCAGGGCCGCGTCGGACAGGAATTCGGCCACGAAATCCCGATCCGACACCGCGTCCATGCTGTTGGGGCAGAGGCCGGAGAATCCCAACTGCTCGGCGACGAAATTCGGATCGATCGGAAAACTGGTTCCGGCGAGCGCGGCCGCCCCCAGCGGACACAGATTCACCCGCGCCCGGCATTCGGCCAGGCGGTCCCGGTCGCGCTGGAACTTGAAGAAGTAGGCCATCAGGTGCTGGCTGAACAGCACCGGCTGCGCGCGCTGGGTGTGCGTGTAGCCGGGCATCACTACGTCCAGGTGGCGCTCCGCCATCTCCGCCAACACCTGCTGGAGCGCGGCCGTCCTCTCCCGCGCGCGGTCGATCTCATCCCGCAGGAAGAGCCGCAGGTCGAGGGCCACCTGGTCGTTGCGGCTGCGGGCGGTGTGCAACTTGCCGGCGAGTTCGCCCACCTCTCTGGTCAGCAGGCGCTCGATCTCGGTGTGGATGTCCTCGGAGGCGGAGTCGAACTCGACCTCTCCGTTGACGAGCGCGGCCCGCACCCTCTCCAGCCCCGCCTCCAGCCGCTGGGCCTCGTCGCGGCGGAGGATGTTGCATCTCCCGAGCATCCGCACGTGCGCGATGCTGCCCGCGATGTCGTACTCGGCCAGCCGCTTGTCCACCGACAACGAAGCGGTGAAGCGGTGAGCCAGTTCCGATGGATCCTCTCCGAAACGTCCCCCCCATAGTCTCATCTTCCTATTCCTCCTCGGCCTCGCGGCGCACCTGCTCCGCGGTCTGGGCCGACATCCCCCACAGATGGATGAACCCCTCCGCCGCGCTCTGATCGAACCGGTCACCGCGGTCATAGGTGGCCAGTTCGTGGCGGTAGAGCGAATGCGGAGACTTCCTTCCCACCACCACGCAGTTGCCCTTGTGCAGTTTCACCCGCACCGTTCCCGTCACCGTCGCCTGGCTCTCCTCCATGAACGCGTCGAGCGCCCTGCGCAGCGGGCTGTACCAGAGGCCGTAGTAGACCAGTTCCGCGTACTTGAGCTCCAGCACGCGCTTGTAGTGGGCCAGGTCGCGCTCCAGGCAGAGCCCCTCCAGGTCGCGGTGGGCCTCGATCAGCACCACCGCCGCCGGACACTCGTAGGTCTCCCGGGACTTGATCCCCACCAGGCGGTTCTCGATCATGTCTATCCGCCCCACTCCGTGCTCGCCCGCCAGCGCATTCAGCCGGGTGATGAGGTCGGCGGGGGACAACTTCTCTCCGTCCAGAGACACCGGCGCGCCCTTCTCGAACCCGATCTCCACGTAGCGCGGCTCGTCCGGCGCCTCCTGCGGGTCACGGGTCCACTGATGCACGTCCCGGGTGGGCTCGAACCAGGGGTCCTCCAGAGGCCCCGCCTCCGCGCTCTTCCCCCACAGATTGGTATCGTAACTGTAGGGCGACTTCTTCTCCACGGGGATGGGGATGCCGTGCTTCCGCGCGTACTCGATCTCCTCGTCTCTGCTCATGCCCCAGTCCCGGATGGGGGCGAGTTGTTCGAGTTGCGGGAAGAGGACCGCCCAGGTCACCTCGAATCTCACCTGGTCGTTCCCCTTGCCGGTCGCCCCGTGGGCCACCGCGTCCGCCTTCTCGCGCAGGGCGATCTCCCCCACCAGTTTCGCGATCAGCGGCCGGCCGAGCGCGGTGGAGAGCGGGTACTTGTCCTCGTACACCGCGTTCGCTTTCAGCGCGGGGAAGATGAAGTCCCGCGCGAACTCCTCCTTGGCGTCAATCACCTCCGCGCCCACCGCGCCGATGGAGAGGGCCTTCTCCCGGATCCCCTCGTAGTCGCGTTCCTCCCCCAGGTCGATCGCCACCGCGTGCACCTCCATCCCCCGCTCTTCCTTGAGCCAGCGGATGATGACCGATGTGTCCAGTCCACCACTATACGCAAGCACTACCTTCGGCATCTCGTTTCTCCCGGACAATTCTAAGTGAGCATCAGAGTGAGCAGGGCCCGCTGGGTGTGGAGGCGGTTCTCGGCCTGCTCGAAGGCCGCGCACTGCGGGCCGTCCAGCACTTCGTCGGTAATCTCCTCCCCGCGGTGGGCGGGCAGGCAGTGGAGCACGATGGCGTCGGGCTTGGCCTTCTTCAGCAACTCCCCGTTCACCTGGAAGGATGCGAAGTCCGCGCGCCGCCGATGGGCCTGCTCCTCCATGCCGGAACTCACCCACACATCGGTGTAGACCACATCCGCCCCCGTCACCGCCCCCTCGGGGTCGTTGCCGAACGTGAGAGAGGCGCCGCTCTTTTCGGCAAGTTCCTGCGCCTGTTTCACTACCTCCGGCCGCGGCTCATAGGTGACCGGGGTGGCCACCCGCAGGTTCACCCCGCAGAGGGCGCAGATGAGCATCAGGGAGTGGCACACATTGTAGCCGTCCCCCACCCAGGCGATCTCCACCGAGGAGAGGTCGCCCTTCCGCTCGCGGATGGTGAAGAGGTCGGCGAGCGCCTGGCAGGGATGCTCCAGGTTGGACATGGCGTTGATCACCGGCACCCCGGCCGCCTCCGCGAACTCCTGGATCACCTCGTGGGAGGAGAGCCGGGCCGAGACCGCGTCCACCGTGCGCCCCAGCACCCGCGCCACATCCGCCACCGTCTCCCGCTCCCCGATCTTCACGTCGCCGGGAGCCAGGTAGACGCCGTGGCCGCCCAACTGCCCGATCGCCACCTCGAAGCCGATGCGGGTGCGCAAGGAGGACTTGTCGAAGATCATCGCCAGCGTGCGTCCCCGCGCGATGTCGAGCATCTCCTCCCTGGCGACCTTCCCCGACTTCTGCTCCTCGGAGATCCGCCAGATCTCCTCGATCTCCTCTCTAGAGAGGTCCGCAATCGAGACCAGGTTCCGGCCCGTCAAGGACACCGCCATCAGCGTTCGCCTCCTGTGGGCTGAAGCGGGTGAAGCCTCATCGCCCGCCGCAATCCGAATATCAAGTGTACGCAGGCCGCGGCGGTGACGCCGAGGGCCGCGCTCATCCACCACTTCTCCGCCCTCCCCAGCATCGCCAGCCGCTCCCGCAGATCGGCCAGTTCCCCGCGGAAGTCCACGCCCTGCGGCTCGCCGAGGCTCCCCGTCACCCAGGCCAGCACGCCCACCCAGAGCCCGAACACCAGCCAGAGTTCGAGCAGCACTCCGCCGATCCGGCGGCGCGGGGCCCCTCCCGCCGCCAGCCTCACCCCGACGAGCAGGCTGAGGAGGCCCAGTATCGCCGTCAGCGCCAGCACGAAGGACTTGTCCACGCCCGGCTCCCTATTCCGCTTGCACTTTGGCCAGGGCCTGCTCCAGGATGTGCAGCCCGGCCTCCGCCTGTTCCTCGCTCAGCACCAAGGGAGGCAGCAGCCGCAGCATCTGGTCGCCCACGGTGATGATCAACAGACCCCGGCGCAGACACTCCTCCTTCACCTTCATCGCCACCGGCCTCGCCAGGTCTACTCCGATCATCAGCCCCCTGGCGCGCACCTCGGTGATCAAGCCGTCTCTCTCGCGCAGTGACTCCAGTCCCTTTGCCAGGAGGTCGCCCACGCGCGCCGCGTTCTCGAGCAACCCCTCCTCCTCGATCGCCTCCAGGGTGGCCAGCGCGGCCGCCGCCGGCAGCGCGCTCCCCCCGAAGGTGGAGGCGTGGTCACCGGGCTGGAAGGCGCCGGCGACCGGCTCGCGGGCCAGCATCGCGCCGATGGGCACTCCCCCGCCCAGACCCTTTGCCAATGTTATCACATCCGGCTCGATTCCGTAGTGCTGATAGGCGAACCACTTGCCCGTGCGCCCCATCCCGGTCTGCACCTCGTCGAAGACGAGGGCCGCGCGGTACCGGGTGCACAGGTCCCGGGCGGTCTTCAGGTACTCCGCAGTGGCCGGATAGACGCCGCTCTCACCCAGGATCGGCTCCAGGAGCACCGCGCAGGTGTTCTCTCCCACCGTCTCCCGAAGGGCGGCGACATCGTTGAACGGCACGTGAATGAATCCCTCGGGCAGGGGCCGGAAGCCGTCGTGGTACTTCGGCTGGCCAGTCGCCGCCAGCGAGGCGAGGGTGCGGCCGTGGAACGACTTGAGCGCGGTCACGATCTCGTGTTTCCGCTCGCCCGCGGTCTTGTAGCCATACTTGCGCGCCAACTTGATCGCCGCCTCGTTCGCCTCCGCGCCGCTGTTGCAGAAGAAGCACCGACCGGAGAAGAGTTCCGAGAGGCGCCTGGCGAGCAGGAGTTGCGGCTCCGTGTAGAAGTCGTTGGACACGTGCAGCAACTTCCCGGCCTGCTCCCGGATCGCCGCGGTCACCCTGGGGTGGCAGTGGCCCACGCCGGTTACGGCGCGGCCGCCGCTCACGAAATCCAGGTACTGTTTGCCCTCGCTGTCCCACAGCGTCGCGCCCTCGCCCCGGACGATCACCATCGGCATGCGGATGGGTGCGTACAGGTCGAGAAGATATCCCCGCTCGTACTCCTGCGCCTCGCGATAGTCCACCTCGTCTCTCCTTGTCAGTCCTCCCAGTCGTCGAGGTCCTCGTCATCCAGATCGTCGAGATCCTCGCCGCCGGCGTCGAAATCATCGTCGTCGAAGTCGTCCTCGCCGCGCGGCACGCGCGCGATGCGGGAGATCAACTTCGTCACCTTCCTGCTGCCGCATTTCGGGCATTTGCGTTTCGGCTTGTCCGCGGTAACCCCCACCAGCAGCGTGAACTTCTCTCCACACTCCTCGCAGCGGTACTCGAACAGCGGCATGCGACATCACCCTCCATTACTGCACCACCATGGTGCCAATGCCGTAATCTGTGAGCAGCTCCATCAATATCGCATGGGGCAGCCGGCCGTCAATGATGTGGCACTTAGCCACCCCGGCCCCCAGCGCATCCAGGCAGGCCTGCACCTTGGGGATCATCCCCGCGTCTATCTCACCGGCTGCGATCATCTCCCCGGCGCGCGCCGCGCTCAACTCCGAGATGAGCGTATCCGCGTCATCCTTGTCCTTCAGCACCCCCCTCACATCGGTGAGCAGCACCAACTTGCTCGCCTTGAGCGCGCCCGCGATGCGGGCCGCGAAGTGGTCCGCGTTGATGTTGTAGGTGTCGCCGTCCGGCCCGGGCGCGATGGGCGCGATCACGGGTACGACCCCCTGGTCCAGGAGCCGTGTCAGCAGGTCCACGTTCACCTCCGCCACCTCGCCCACGAACCCCAGGTCGCGGGGCCCGGCCAGTTTGGCCGCCTTCACCAGTCCGGCATCCTTCCCGCTCAACCCGATGGCGGGCGTGCCCTGCCCGGAGATCTCGGCCACCAGGCCCGGGTTGGTGCTCCCCAGGAGGACCATCTGCGCGATCGCCACGGTCTCCGCGTCGCTCACCCGCAGCCCGTCCACGAACACCGGCTCCTTGCCCAGGCGGTGCATCACCTCGCTGATCTCGGGGCCTCCGCCGTGCACCACCACCGGGCGCATCCCCACCTGTTTGAGCAGGGAGATGTCCCTCAGCACCTCCTTGCGGAGGGCGTCGTCCTGCATCGCCGCGCCGCCGTATTTGACGACGATCACATGGTCGCGGAACTGCCAGAGATAGGGCAGCGCCTCCACCAACACGGCGGCCCGCTCCCGCAGCGCCTCCAGATTGGGCTGGCCCTCAGACCCCTTCATGTTGACCTCCGGTCGGCGCCCGACGGACGCCTTTCCTCCGTTACGTGTGATAGAGAGAGTTTATTTCCACATACTTGGTCGTCAGATCGCACGTCCAGACCGTCGCTTCCTTCTCGCCCTCATGCAGGTCCAGGGTGATGGCCACGTGCGGCCCGGCCACCGCGCGCTCCGCGGCCTGCTGCGTGTAGCGGCAGCGAGCCCCGTCGCGCACCACCCGCACCCCGCCCAGGCGCAGTTCCAGCCGGTCGGCGTGGAACTTCACCCCCGACCGCCCGGCGGCCGCCAACACCCTCCCCCAGTTGGGATCCCCTCCCGCGATCGCCGTCTTGAGCAGCAGCGAGCCGGCGATGGTGCGGGCGACCTGGAGCGCCTCCTGCTCCCGGCGCGCCCCCCGCACGCACACCGCGATGGTCTTGGTCGCCCCTTCGCCGTCGGCCACGATGGACCAGGCCAGCCGCCCGCACACCTCGCCCAGGGCCGCCCGGAAGAGACCGAGCCCGTGGCGGGAGGTCACCTCCCCGGTCTCCGCCTGCCAGTTCGCCAGGGCCAGCACGCAGTCGTTGGTGCTGGTGTCCCCGTCAACCGTGATCCGCCCGAAGGTGCGCTCCACCGCCTCCGCCAGGCAGGCCTGAAGCAGCTTGGGCCGCACGCCGGCGTCGGTGGTGATCACCGCCAGCATGGTGGCCATGTCCGGCGCGATCATTCCGGCTCCCTTGGCCATGCCCCCCACCCGAACCGGGCGGCCGTCGAGTTTGAACTCCACCGCCGCGGTCTTCGCCACGGTGTCTGTGGTGAGGATCGCCTCGGCCGCCTGCTCGCCCCCGTTCGGGCGGAGTTCGACGACGGCCCGCTTGATGCCGGAGCCGACCTTGCGCATGGGCAGCGGACGGCCGATCACCCCGGTGGAGCAGACGAGGATGGAGTCCGTCGGCACCCCCAGTTCCTCCGCAGTCAGCGCGGTCATCCTCAGCGCGTCGCGGTATCCCGCCTCCCCGGTGCAGGCATTGGCGCCGCCGCTGTTGATGACCACCCCGTGCAGGTTCCTCCGCCCCACGCGGTCCTTGCTCACCAGCACCGGCGCCGCCTGCACCCGGTTGGTGGTGAACACCCCGGCGGCCGTCGCCGGCGCCACACTGTACACCAGGGCCAGGTCCAGACCGTGCTCCTTCAGCCCGGCCCTCACGCCGGCCGCCTCGAACCCGCAGGGCGCGGTGACGCCGCCCTGCACCTCGCGGAGCGCCCGCGCTTCCTTCGCCCAGGGATTCGGGTCGGGCGGGCGCTTGATCTGACCGGTCCGGGGCCGGCGGGTGGACTGCTGCTTCATCTCTTCCTTCCTCATGGATACGCCGCCCGGGCCGCCAGGCCGGTGGTCTCCTCCACGTTCAACATCAGGTTGAGGCACTGGACCATCTGGCCGGCCATGCCTTTGCCCAGGTTGTCTATCGCGGAGAGCACGATCGCCCGCCCCGCGGATTCGTCCACCGCCACCCCCAGGAAGCACAGGTTGGTGCCGGCCGTCCACTTGGTGTGCGGCCACCGCCCCGCGGGAAGCACCTCCACGAACGGCTCCTCCGCGTAGTATCTCAGCATCGCCTCTCGCAGCGACTGCTCGTCCGCCCCCTCGCCGAGGGAGGCATAGATGGTGAGCAGAATCCCCCTCGTCATGGGCGTCAGGTGGGGGACGAAGGTCATCTTCGGCCGGCACTCCCCCAGGTCCGCGAGGCCCTGGATCATCTCCGGCAGGTGGCGGTGTCCGCCCAGCGCGTAGGCGGCGATGTCCTCGTTCGCCTCCGGATAATGGAAGGGGAGTTTGAGCGAGGTGCGCCCGGCCCCCGACACGCCCGACTTGCCGTCCACCACGATGCCCTCGGGAAGGATCACCTTCTCGGCCAGCAGGGGCGCGAGGGCGAGCACCGCGGCCGTGGTGTAGCACCCGGGGGCGGCCACCAACTCCGCCGCCGCGATGTCGTCCCGGTACCACTCCGGCAGGCCGGGCACGGCCTCCGCCAGCAGTTCGGCGCAGGTGTGATCCCGCTGATACCACCGCCGGTACTGGGCCTCGTCCCGCAGCCGGAAGTCGGGGCTGACGTCTATCACCCGCACCCCCGCCTCCCGCAGGGCCGGAACCACCTCCAGGGATTTCCCGGCGGGGAGCGCCATCAGGGCGACCTCGCACTCCGCCGCCACTTCCGCCGCGTCGAGGGCGCGCAGGGCGGTATCCACTCCCCGCAACTGTGGATACACCTCGCACATGCGTTGTCCCGCGTAACTCTCCGAGGAGAGATACGCGAGTTCCACCGCGGGGTGGTCTCTGAGCAGACGCACCAACTCGACGCCCCCGTATCCGGTGGCCCCGAGCACAGCCACTCTTGTCGTCATGGCAGGCCTCTACGTTTCTCGCGACATCCTTCGCGGGCTTGCGCCCTCGGCGAAAAGCCCTCCCCCGGCGCGACGCGTGAGGGAGATGCAGAGGGCAGGCCGATCAGCCGGATTATACAACAACCGCTATCCTGGGGCAAAGCGATCCCGCTCCCTGAAAACCAACAAGCAGGCGGTGATACCGCCTGCTTGTCACACGCTCCGCCGTCCCGCGCCGGGCCGGCGGCCGTCATCGTCGCACACAGTACAATCTGGACCAGTACTTGCGGGAGCCGAGCGAACTGATGGTCACACATCCCGCGGCCGAAGAAGCATGGATGAACTGCAGGTTGCCGACATAGATCCCCGCATGGTTGACCCGCCCCTTCCGGTCGGCGAAATAGAGCCTGTCCCCGGGGAGCATCTGATCCAAGGGCACCGCCTGCCCCACCTCGGCCTGCGCCCGCGCGGTCCGCGGCAGGCGAACCCCGAAGGCGCGGTACACGGTCTGCACGAAGAGAGAGCAATCCGTATTGTACGGGAGACGCCCTCCGTACTTGTAGGGCAGCCCCAGGAACCGCTTCGCGTACTCCACCACCTCCACCCGCCCCGCCTGCTGGAGCATCTTCTCGATGGTCTCCGCGGACACGGTCTCGTCGGTCACCCGAAGGGCGCTCTTCGGCGCCCACCCCACCGAGCCGTCGGCCATCAGCACTCCCCACCAGTCCCCCTGCTCCTTGGCGACGATCACGCGGGAGCCGGCGGGCGGCTCGAACAGCACCTGGTCTCCGCTGCATTCCGCGGTGATGCGGCAGCCGCGGGCGACGAAGGCATAGCGCGGCGGAATATCCTTTGGTTTCGCGGCGTCGGCTTCGAGGGAGGGTTGGGCGGCGTCCGGCTTCGGCAGCCCCGGCAGCACCACCGCCAGCGACTGCCCGGGGGTGAGCGACTGCCCCTTCTCCAGGTTGTTGAAGGTGCGAATCAGGAGAGCGTCCACCCCGAAGCGGGCGGCGATGTTCTCCACCGTGTCGCCCGCCTGCACCATATAGATCTCGTAGCGCAGGGGAGCCGCCTCGGCCCCGGCCGGCCCGCCGGACGCGAGGAGCAACAGCGCGGCCGCGGCGATCAGCGCCAGCGAGTGGAAGGCACGCAAGTTTGGACGACACATCGCCATGTTGCCCCAGCCCAATCTGATATGTTCCACACCCGCCCCCGCGGCCGCGGAAACCGCGCGGTGGTGTTGCCTATCTCTTCTTGAACTGGAATCCCCGGCGAGCGCGCTTGCGGCCGTACTTCTTGCGCTCCTTCACCCGCGGATCGCGGGTGAGCAGCCCGGCTCGGCGCATCACCGGCCGCAGGGACTCGTCCATCGCCACCAGCGCTTTGGCGAGCCCGTGGCGGATGGCCCCGGCCTGGCCCGCGATGCCGCCCCCCAGGCACTTCGCGCGTACTGTGAACTGACCGTCGGCCGCGGCCAGTCGCAGGGGCTCTTGCGCGAGCACCTCCAGCGTCGGCCGGTGCACGTAATCCCTAAGGGGGACGCCGTTGACCGTGAATTCCCCGCCGCCCGGGGAGAGCCACACCTTGGCAATGGCGTTCTTGCGATGCCCGGTGGCGTAGTATTCCTGTGGCACGAAACTACCTCCTCAGATTCACTTGGCGCGCGATGGTTGATAGGGTGTGGGGTGCTGCGCGGCGTGCGGGTGGTCGCTGCCCGCGTACACCTTCAACTTTCTCAGCATCTGCCGCCCGAGGGTGTTGTGGGGGAGCATCCCCTTCACCGCGATGCGAAAGGCGCGGGCAGGATCTCGCTTGAGCAGGTCCCCGTAGGGCTCCTCTTTCAAGCCGCCCGGATATCCGCTGTGCCGGTAACGCATGGTTCTCTCGGCCTTGTTGCCGGTGAGCACCAGCTCGGCGGCGTTGATCACCACCACGTGATCGCCGGTGTCCACATGGGGGGTATAGGAGGCCTTGTGCTTGCCGCGGAGAAGCGCGGCCACCTCCGCGGCCAGGCGACCAAGCACCTGTCCCCGTGCGTCCACCAGCAGCCACTGCCGCGGCACTTCATGCGGCTTGGCACTATAGGTTCTCGTCGTTCTTCCTGTCATGACCGCAGTTCTTCCATTTCCAGACCTAATATGATACCTCGACCAGGCACAGTCCGCAAGCGGCCGCCGGCCCGGGCAGCATCTTCCGCTCCCCGCAGGAGACCGCCCGCACCACTTCCGCCCCGGTCAATTCTCCTCTCCCCACCGCCAGCATCATCATCTGATACAGAAAGGCGTTCGCTACACCGGTGATGACGACCCTGTCGCCCTCCCGGCGGCACTCCAGCCGTATCAACTCCCGCACCGTGCTCTTCACACCATCCGCTCCGCCGCCCTGGAGCGCCCAGAAATCCCTCACCCCGACCAGACGACCGGCCGCCTCCTCCATCTTCTCCACCGCCAGCCCGGGCGGCTGGATCAGCGCGTACCGGCCCAGGATGGGCGATGGACACTTCCGCTCGATCACCGTGTAGCGATAGGTCCTACTCCGCGCATCCCGCCGGGCGTGGAAGTTCTCCTCCACTTCCTCGCAGGACTGCACCTTCACATCCCGCGGCAGCGCCCGGTTCAGCGCATCCAGCAACCGCTCCCGCGGCACCGGTCTGGTGGTCTTGAAGTTGACCACCTGCCCGGTTGCGTGCACCCCCGCGTCGGTGCGGCCGGCGCCGACCACGCGGATGCTCTCTCCCAGCAAGCGGGAAAACCGCTCTTCGAGCACTCCCTGCACCGTCCGCAGGTCCCGCTGACGCTGGAACCCGTGGAAGTCGGTTCCATCGTACTCGACGGTCAGCCTCAGGTTGCGGCCGGTGGTATCCGTCTCCCGCTACTCCTTCAGGTCCGGCGCCCGGTAGTCGACCAACTCCAGTTTGGCCTGCATCACCCCATCGCCCCGGCGCGGACCGATGCGAATGATCCTGGTGTATCCACCCGGCCGGTCCTGGTACTGGGGAGCCACGTGCTCGAACAGGTGCCTGACCGAGTTCGCCACCGCGCTGGGGCTGCGCCCCGCGGCGGCCTTGGCGACATCGCCGGCCGCGGGCATCTCCCGGTAGGAGCCTTCCTTCATGCGCAACAGGCCGGTGCGGGGCTGAAGAATGCGCCGGGCCAGCCGCCGATGGTGCACGCTGTCCTCCCGCGCCAGGCTGATGAGTTTCTCGGCTATGCTGCGCGCTTCTTTGGCGCGCGGAACGGTCGTCACCACACTGCCGTGCCACAGCAAGGAGGTAACCAAGTTGTTGAGCAGGGCCATCCGCTGGTCGGTCGGCCGCCCCAGGCGGCGCCCTGCGACTCGGTGTCTCACGCCGATCTCCTCCTCGAATAAACGCTTTCCATGCTACTCGGGCTCCCCGGCTTCGCCGCTGCTGTCCCCCGCCAACTCCAGGCCCATCCCCGAGAGTTTGTCCTTCACCTCCTGGAGCGACTTGCGGCCGAAGTTGCGGATCGCCATCAGGTCGCTCTCCGTGCGCTGGACCAGTTCGCCCACGGTGCTGATTCCCTCTCTCCGCAGGCAGTTCATGGTGCGCACCGAGAAGTCGAGGTCCTCCACCCGGGTCTGCAGCTGCCGGGTCATGGCCGACTCCGCCTCCGGCGCCCCGGCCAGTTCCTCCTCCTGGTGCTGGAAGTCGAAGAAGAGGATCAGGTATCGGTCCAGGATCTTCGCGGCATCGCTGATGGCGTCGGCCGGGTCGATGGTCCCGTTGGTCGTCACCTCCAGGATCAGCCGGTCGAAGTCCGTCATGTGCCCCACCCGGGTGGGCTCCACCCGGAAGGCGACATTGCGCACCGGCGTGAAAATCGAGTCCAGCGGAATGGCGCCGATGGGCCGGCGGGCGGTGTCGTGCTCCTCCGCCGGGACATACCCGCGCCCGCGCTCCACCTCCATCTGAATGGAGAGGGCCGCCTCCGCGCTGTCCAGGGTGGCGATGTGCAGGTCCTTGTTCACGATCTCCACATCCGCCGGTCCCTCCACGTCCGCGCCCAGCACTTCTCCGGGCCCGGAGCGCTCGATGCGCAGGATGCGGGGGCCCTCCGCCAACTGGCCCATGTCTGCGGCCAGGCCCTCGGGCGGCTGCACGATCTTGATCGCCAACTCCTTGAGGTTGAGCAGAATCTCCGTGGTGTCCTCCACCACCCCTGGGATGGTCGAGAACTCGTGGAGCACGCCGTCTATGGTCACGAAGGTGACCGCCGCCCCCGGAATGGAGGACAGCAGCACCCGCCGCAATGAGTTGCCCAGGGTCGTCCCGTAACCGCGCTCCAGCGGCTCGATCAGGAACGACCCGAAGCATGGATCCTTGCCTTCATCCAGCCGCTCGATCCGAGGTGTCAGGGTATCAATGATCATGGGCGTATTCTCCTTCCCAAACCGGCCATCCGGGATTACCGGGAGTAGAACTGGACCACCAGTTCTTCCTCGACCTGGGTATCAATCTCCTCGCGCGTGGGGAGGGAGACCACCGTCGCCTCCATGGCATCGCCTTCCACCTGGAGCCAGGAGGGCACGCGCCGGCCCCCGGCCTTCTCCGCCGCCGCCACGATGGGCGCCAGCCGGCGGCTCTTCTCGTGCACGCCGATCTTCTCCCCGACCCGCACCAGATAGGAGGGAATGCTGACCCGCTTCCCGTTCACCGTGAAGTGGCCCTGCCCGATCAGCACGCGCGCCTGTGCCCGCGAGGAGGCCAGCCCCAGGCGCCAGACCACATTGTCCAGCCTCCGCTCCAGGAGTTGCAGGAGCAGTTCGCCGGTGATGCCGGGCCTTCGCTCGGCCTCCGCGAAGTAACGCCGGAACTGGCGTTCCAGGATGCCGTAGATGCGCCGCAACTTCTGCTTCTCGCGAAGTTGCAGCCCGTAATCCGAAGTGCGCCGCCGGGATCTGCTCTGCGCGTGCTCCCCGGGGGGATAGGCGCGGCGCTCGATCCCGCACTTGGGCGAGAAGCACCTCTCCCCCTTCAAATAGAGCCGCGTCCCCTCCCGGCGACACAGCCTGCATACTGGTCCACGATATCGCGCCATCTGCTCTCTTCCCGTTGAAACCTGTTATCCGCGTCCGGTCAGATCCGTCTCCGCCGCGGGGGACGACATCCGTTGTGCGGGATGGGGGTGACATCGCGGATGGTGGCGATCTCCAATCCCGCGCTCTGCAGGGAGCGGATGGCCGTCTCTCGGCCGCTCCCCGGCCCCTTCACGTAAACGTCCACTCGCTTCATGCCGTACGAGTCCATCGCCTTCCTGGCCGCCGACTCCGCGGCGAGCCGCGCGGCAAAGGGGGTCCCCTTCTTGGTGCCCTTGAACCCCACGGTGCCGGAACTCGCCCAGGCGAGCACGCCGCCCTCCTGGTCGGTGAGCGTGACGATGGTGTTGTTGAAGGTGGACTGAATGTAAGCGCGGCCATAGGCGACCACGCGTCGTTCTCGTCTCCTCGTTCGTGTGCCCTTACGCGGCATACCTGCTTCTCCTTCCGCCTCTTCTCAGCCTCGCCATCAAGTCTTCTTCCGCCTGATGCCCACCGTCCGCCGCGGCCCCTTCCGGGTGCGCGCGTTGGTCCGGGTCCGCTGTCCCCTCACCGGCAGGCCGCGCCGATGGCGTATCCCTCGATAGCAGCCGATGTCGATCAGCCGCTGAATGTGTCCCTGCACGATTCTCCGCAGGTCTCCCTCCACCCGGTAACTGCGCTCGATGATCTCGCGCAGGCGCGAGACCTCGTCCTCAGTCATGTCCCGCACGCGCGTGTCCGGGTTGACTCCCGCCTGCTGAAGAATCTGCTTGCTGGTGGTCCTCCCCACCCCGAAGATGTAGGTGAGGGCGATCTCCAGTTTCTTGTCTCTCGGCAGATCAACTCCCGCTATGCGTGCCATCTATCCTCCTGCCTGACGCGTCCATACTCACCCCTGCACTTGCTTGTGCTTGGGCTTCTCGCAGATCACCCGCACCTTGCCGTGCCGCCGGATGATCTTGCAGCGATCGCACATTTTCTTGACCGATGATCTCACTTTCATTATCCACTAACTCCCCGGCCGGGAGGCCCCTCCGGGGCCCTCCCGCACCGTCAACACCTCGCAGCCGTCCTCCGTAATGACGATCGTATGCTCGAAATGGGCCGACAGGGACCCATCCTGGGTCCGGTATGTCCAGCCGTCGTCCTCTTGCACCACCTCATGCCCGCCCTGGTTCACCATCGGCTCGATCGCCAGGCCCATCCCCGGCACGAGTTCCACATCACACTCCTCACCCCCGACGAAGTTCGGCACCTGTGGCGGTTCGTGTGCCTCGTGCCCCACGCCGTGCCCGACCAACTGCCTCACTACGCTGTAGCCGTTCGCCTCCACGTGCCGCTGTACCGCGGCGGAGATATCCGCCACCCGGTTCCCCGGCCTCGCCTGGACGATGCCCTTCTCCAGCGCCTTCCGGGTCGCCCTCAGCAGCTTCTCGGCCTCCGCGTCAATTGCTCCCACGCCGAAGGTGGCCGCGCCGTCGGCTATCCGTCCCTCGACCGTGGCCCCCACATCGAAGGAGACGATGTCGCCCTCCTTCAGCATCCGCTCACCGGGGATCCCGTGCACCACCTCGTCGTTGATCGAGATGCAGACATGTCCCGGGTATCCGTAGAGCCCGTAGAACGTCGGCTCCGCGCCGAAACTCACGATCAGTTCGGCCGCCAGCCGGTCGAGTTCACCGGTGGTGATCCCCGGCACGGCCGCCTTTCCGAGGCGCTCGAGGACGAGGGCGACGATCCGCCCGGCCCGCCTCATCCTCGCGATATCCTGTTTGTCCTTCAGTCTTATCGCGCGCTTCTCTCGGCGCGCCTTGCTCCTCCTGGCCGTCATTACTGCGGTTCTCTGGCGCCGACCCGCTTGGCCGCGGCCTCCAGAATGGAGGCGATCTTCGCCAACACCCGGTCCACCCCGATCGCCCCGTCCACTTCGTGCAACAGGCCGCGGCTGCGATAGTACTCCACCAGCGGCGCAGTCTGCTCCTCGTACACCTGCAGTCGCTTGCGCACCACCTCCGGGTCCTCGTCCGACCGCTGCACCAGCGCGGTTCCGCAGCGGTCGCACACCCCCGGCCGCTTGGGAGGCATGGTGTCGGCGTGGTAGACGGCATGGCACTGCGGGCAGATCAGCCTCCCCGACAGCCTGCGCAGGATCTCCTCCTCCGACACCCGGAGATAGATCACCGCGTCCAGCCGCTGGCCCATCGTCTCCAGCCGCGCGTCCAGCGCCTCCGCCTGGGCCAGCGTGCGCGGGAAGCCGTCCAGCACGAAACCGCTCTGCGCGTCCGGCCGCGCCAGCCGCTCTTCCATCATATCCAGAATCAGATCATCCGGCACCAGTTCGCCGGCCTCCATGTACGGTTTGGCCTTGCGCCCCAGTTCCGTGTCGTTCTTCACATTGTCGCGCAGCAAGTCGCCGGAGGCCACATGCACCAGGCCCCATCTCTGCTGCATGGCGCTCGCCTGGGTTCCCTTGCCGGCCCCGGGCGCGCCCAGCAGCACCATTCTCACCGCGCTCTCGCCGCCACAGCACTCACACATCAGCGGATAAACCCTTCGTACTGGCGCATCACCAGATGCGCCTCGATCTGTTGTATCGTGTCCAGCGCCACCCCGACCAGAATCAGCAGTGAGGTGCCTCCCACCACCGTGAAGGTAGTGACCCCGGTGAAGACGGGCACGTAGAAGGACAGCAGCGCGATTACGCCCAGGAACAGCGCCCCGGCGAGCGTGATCCGCGAGAGTACGCGGTCCAGATGCCTCTCGGTCGGCCGGCCCGGACGGATGCCGGGGATGAAACTTCCGTACTTCTTCAGATTATCAGAAACATCGGACACATTGAAGGTGACCGCGGTGTAGAAGTAGGTGAAGAACACCACCAGCAAGAAGTACATGCCGGCGGCAAAGGGGGTCTTCGCCGGGTCCAGGAAGTCCGCGATCCGGCCCACCAGGGTCGTCGGGTCCGGTTGCCCGCCTCCCACCAGGTTGGCGATCTGCCCCGGCAGCATGGCGATGGCGAGAGCGAAGATGATGGGGATCACTCCCGCGGTGTTGACCCGGATGGGGAGGTAGCTGGACCCGCCGCCATACACCTTCGTCCCGACCACCCGCTTTGCGGATTGGATGGTAATGCGCCGCTCCCCCTTGGTGATGTAGACGATGCCCGCCACCGCGCCAAGCCAGATGATGGCCAGCAGAAGGACGCTGACCCAGGAAATGTTGCCCGTGCGCCAGAAGTTGAACGTCCTCACCACATCCACCGGCATCCGCGCCACGATCCCCACGAAGATGATGAGGGAGACGCCGTTGCCGATTCCCTTGTCCGTAATCTGCTCGCCCATCCACATCAGGAAGCACGTGCCGCCGGTCAGCGTGATGACCACCGGGATCAACTGCACCCCGCCGATCTGGAGAATCCCCATTTTCCGCAGCGTCACGCAGACCATCGCCGCCTGCAGCACGGCGAGGAAGATGGTCAGCCAGCGGGTGTACTGCGAGATCACCTTCTGCCCCGCCTGACCCTGTTTCGCCAGTTCCGCGATGCGCGGCCAGGCGATCCCCAGCAACTGAAAGATGATGGAGGCGTTGATGTAGGGCATGATCCCCATGGCGAGGATGGAGAAGCGCCGGAACGCCCCGCCCGAGAACACGTCGAACAGGTTGATCAGGCTCCCGCTCTCCACCAGTTTCTTCATCGCCGCCGGATCGATGTACGGCACGGGGATGTGGAGGCCGACCACGTACACGGCGAACATCCCGAATACGAACAGGATGCGCCGTCTCAGGTCCGGCAACTTGAAGGCGGCTGTTATCGGTCCGAGCAGAGCAGACACGTCAGATTACCTCCGCGGTTCCGCCCGCGGCCTCGATCTTGGCGCGCGCCGAGGCGCTGAAGTGGTGGGCCTTCACCTTCAGCGGCTTGCTGAGCTCCCCCTCCCCCAGCACCCGCAGCCCGTCGCCGAGTTTGCGAATCACCTTTTTCTCCAGCAGCATCTGCGGGGTGATCTCCGCCTCGGCCTCACAGCACTCCTGGAGCCTTCCCACGTTCACCTCCGCGAAGTGCCGCCGGAAGATCCCCCGGTTGCGGGCGGACTTCCCCATTCCCCGCCGCTTGCGCAGGCGGCGGTAGAGCGGCGTCTGGCCGCCCTCGAACCCCGGCCGCACGGTATCGCGGGCCTTCTGGCCCTTCATGCCGCGGGTGGAGGTCTTTCCGTGTCCGGAGCCCATGCCCCGGCCCACCCGCTTCTTTCTTCGTTTCGCTCCCTCGGCGGGACGCAGATCGGACAATCGCATCTTCAGTCTCCCTGCTTCTTGGCCCGCGGACTGGACTTCTTCCGCCCTCGCTTCGGCTCGTCCGGGAGTTCCTCCACCGTCACCAGGTGTCTGAGTTTGCTCACCATCCCGCGGATGGCGGGGTTATCCGGCCGCACCACGGCCCCGTTCAGCCTCCGCAGACCGAGGGCACGCACGGTGTCCTTCTGGTCCTGGGGATAGCCGATCACGCTCTTGGCGAGAGTAATCCGTAGGCGACTCATCCTTCCTCGGCCTCCGCTGCGGGCTCCTCGGGCGCCGGCGTCTCCACCGCCTCCAGATGATATCTCTCCGCGATCTCCTCCGGCTTGCGCCCCCGCATCGCCGCCACTTCCTGGGCGGTGCGCAGGCTCAGCAGGCCCTTCATGGCCGCCCGCGCGATGTTGATGGGGTTGTCGGAGCCCAGCGATTTCGACAACACGTCCTTGATCCCCGCCGCCTCCAGCACGGCCCGCACCGCGCCTCCGGCGATCACCCCGGTCCCCGGCGAGGCCGGCTTCAGCAACACCCTGGCCGCGCCCCACCGCGATTCCACCGGATGAGGAATGGTGGTCCCCAGGCGCGCGATCTTGCTCATGTTCTTCTTCGCGTCCTCCGCGCCTTTCCTGACCGCGTCGGGCACCTGCAGCGCCTTGCCCAGGCCCACGCCGACGGAGCCGTCGCCGTCTCCCACCACCACCAGCGCGCTCCAGCGCAGGGTGCGGCCGCCCTTGTGCACCTTCTGAACCCGGTTGAGGGCCACCAACTTCTCCTCGATGAGCGCCTCGCCGGTCGCGTCCCTGTTGAATTGTTGTTCGCGGCGCATTCGTGTCTTACCTCGGCATCCCTCAGAATTTCAGCCCGGCCTCGCGGGCTCCCTCCGCCACCTCCCGCGTGCGGCCGTGGTAACGGTATCCCCCGCGGTCGAACACCACGCTGGTGATGCCCTGCTCTTTGGCCCGGCTCCCGATTGCCTTCCCCACCGCGCGCGCCGCCGCCGCGTCGCGCTTCGACTTGCCCTCCTCCACCACGCCCGGCTCCAGCGAGTTCGCCTGCACCAGGGTGCGGCCCCGTCCCTCGTCGGCGTCGTCGTCTATCACCTGCGCGTAGATGGCCCGCAGGCTGCGAAACACGCACAGACGCGGCCGCTCGGCGGTGCCGCGCACCGTCTTGCGCACCCGCCGGTGCCTGCGCTTTCGCGCCTCCTTGATCCTCCTCACTGTCACCACTGTCAAATCGCTCCCTTACTATGCCCGTTACGCGGTGGCCTGCGCCGCCTTGCCGGCCTTGCGCAGGATGCGCTCGCCCTGATACCGGAATCCCTTTCCCTTGTAGGGCTCGGGCTTCTTGGCGGCCTTTATCCGGGCGGCGGTCTGCCCCAGCAATTCCTTGTCGATTCCCTTCAGCGTCAGCCGGGCCGAGAGGTAGTCGTTCTGGCTGGTCGGGACGAAGGTCTCGACCTCCGCGGTAATGCCCTCCGGCAGGTCGAACACCACCGGATGCGAGAACCCGAGTTGACAGGTCAGCCTGGAGCCCTGCTGCTGCACGCGGAAGCCCACGCCGTACAGTTCCAGCACCTTTACGAATCCTTCGCTCACTCCCTGGACCAGGTTGGCGATCAACGTGCGGGTGAGGCCGTGGAGGCTTCTGTGCAACTTGCTCTCCGAGGGCCGTTTGACCACGACCTCTTCCTCTCCGATCTCCACCTGCATCGCCTCCGGGATCACCCGCGACAGTTCGCCCAGCGGGCCCTTCGCGGTCACCCGATGGTCGCTCATCTCCACTTTCACTCCGGCCGGCAGCCGGATCGGCGCTTTGCCAATACGCGACATCGTCATCACCCAACTTTCACTGACTGTCCGTCGTGCCCGTACCGCCCCAGGCTACCAGATGTAACACAACACCTCGCCGCCCACCCGGCGCCGCCGCGCCTCCCGGCCGGTCAACACCCCGCGCGAGGTGGACAGAATGGCGATTCCCAGGCCGCCCATCACCCGCGGGATCTCGTCCGCCGCCACATAGGTGCGCACCCCCGGCCGGCTCACCCGGCGCAGCCCGCTGATGACCGGCTTTCCCTCCGGCGTGTAGCGCAGGTGCAGCCGGATTTTCCCCTGGGGCTTGTCGTCCACCAGGTCGTACTTCTGGATATAGCCCTGGGCCTTGAGGATCTTGGCGATCTCCAGTTTGATCTTGGAGGCGGGCACCAGCACGCGGTCGTGGCCCGCCATCGCGGCGTTCCGGATTCTCGTCAGCATATCGGCGATCTGATCGGTAACTGCCATAGTCTCTCGCCTCACCAACTCGCCTTGGTAATGCCCGGCAACTGCCCCCGCGAGGCCAACTCGCGGAAGCAGATCCTACACATGCTGAACTGCCTCATGTAGGCCCGCGGACGCCCGCACACCTGGCACCGGTTGTATTTGCGCACCCGGAACTTCGGCGTGCGACTCGCCTTCACGATCAGAGATTTCTTGGCCAAGTTCTCTACCTCCAGAGATCCTCTCCGCCGTCATTCCTGCAGCGGAAGCCCGAGTTCTCGCAGGAAAACTATCGCTTCCTCGTCGGTCCGCGCGGTGGTCACAATCGTTACGTTCATCCCCTGCACCCGGCTCACCTTATCCAGGTCGATCTCCGGGAACACGGTCTGTTCCCGCAGCCCGAGATTGTAGTTGCCGTGGCCGTCCACCGCCTCCGGGGAAAGCCCCCGGAAGTCCCTGATGCGCGGCAGCGCCACGCTGATCAGGCGGTCCAGAAACTCCCACATGCGAGCCCCGCGCAGGGTGACCATGCACCCCACGGGGTTGTTCTGTCTCACTCTGAACTGGGCGATGGACCGCTTGGCGCGCCGGATCGCCGGCCGTTGCCCGGTGACCGTCGCCAGGTCCTCCATGGCCGTCTCCAGCGCCTTCGGTTCCTGCACCGCGGCGCCCACGCCCATGCTGACCACGATCTTCGAGAGCCTCGGCACCTGCATCACGTTCCGGTAGCCGAAGCGCCGGGTCAGCGCCGGCACCACCTCCTGGTGGTACTTCTCCCTCAACCGCGGCTGGGGAGTCGCGCCCGTCTCCTCGCTCACTTCTGCTTGCTGTTGTTCTTGCGCCATTATGTCAGAGCCTCATCATCAACGGCAGGTATCCGTCCCGCCCGGCTACTGCACCCCGTCCACCGGCTCTCCGCAGCGTCGGCAAATCCGCACCGTCTTCCCCTCCACGGTTCCCCGCCGCACCCGGGTGGGCCGATCGCAGTTCGGGCACACCAGCATCACGTTCGCCACCGAGATCGGGCCGGGCTGTTCGGATCTCCCGGCCTGAAGTTGCTGGGTCTGGGTGGTCCGGCCCCGCGGCCGCGAGTGCTTCACCCTCATGTTCACCCCCTCCACCACCACCCGGCGCTGCGCGGGGAGAACCTTGATCACCCGCCCTCGGCGCCCGGGCCGCTTGTCCGCCTCCTTCCGCTGCTGGGTCGGGTCGAGGCGCTCCAGGTCCTCCGGACTCAGCCGCGCCTCGCGGTCGGCTCCCGCCCGCACGAAGACGATGTCGCCTTCCTTGATGTGCAGTTTGGGACGGACTCTTCGCGTGCTCACCTTGGCCGCCATCTCACACCACCTCCGGCGCCAGGGATACGATTCTCATGAACTCTTTCTCCCTGAGTTCCCGCGCCACCGGACCGAACACCCGCGTGCCCCTCGGGTTCTGCTGGTCCCCGATCAGCACCACCGCGTTGTCGTCGAAGCGGATGACGGATCCGTCGCGGCGCCGCATGGGCTGCTTCTGCCTCACCACCACCGCCCGCGCCACCTCGCCCTTCTTCACGGCAGAGGCGGGGATGACTTGCTTCACCGCCACCACGATGGTGTCGCCCACGCGCGCATAGCGGCGGTTCGACCCGCCCAGCACGCGGATGCACTCCACCACTCGGGCTCCCGAGTTGTCTGCCACTTTCAATCTCGTGCGTAACTGTATCATCGCATCGTCCTGCGCTCTGCGCTCCCCGGGGCCGTCTCTGCCGCCCCCGGCGCAATCATGTCAAGAGACGGTCGGCTCACGCCTTCGCCTCTTCTTTCTCCCGCTTGGCGGCCTCGATGATCGCCGGCGCCAGATGCGGGGGCACCTCCTGGTAGTGCGAAAACTGCATCGAATACTGCCCCCGGCCTCCGGTCAGCGACCGCAACTCCGAGGCATAACTGGCCATCTCCGCGATGGGCACCAGCGCCTTCACCACTTGCGCCCCGCCCTTGGGTTCCATCCCCAGGATGCTGCCCCGCTTCGCGTTGAGCATCCCGATGACATCCCCCATCTGGTCGGCCGGCACCACCACCTCCACCTGGACCACCGGCTCCAGCAGAATGGACTCTCCCTCCTCCAGCGCCTTGTGGAGGGCGAGCGCGCCCGCGATTTTGAACGCCATGTCCGAGGAGTCCACCGGGTGGGAGGACCCGTCGTCCAGGATACAGCGGATGTCTATCACCGGATAGCCGGCGAGAATGCCGTGCTCGCACGCCTCCCGGATTCCCTTTTCCACCGCGGGGATGAAGTTCCGCGGCACTGCTCCCCCTTTCACCTCATCCACGAACTCGAAGCCGGCTCCCCGCGGCAGCGGCTCCACCCGCACCCACACATCGCCGAACTGCCCCCGGCCCCCGGTCTGCTTCTTGTGTCTGCCCTGGACCCGCACCGCCTTTCGGATGGTCTCCCGATAGGCCACCTTGGGCGCCCCCGTCTCCACCTGCACGCCGAACTTCCGCTCCAGCCGGGACACGACGGACTCCAGATGGAGGTCGCCCAGCCCCTCCAGGACCGTCTCTTTGGTCTCCGGGTTGAGCGAGAACCGGATGGTGGGGTCCTCCTCCGACAGCCGCGCCAGCGCGGACCCGACTTTGTCCTCATCGGCCCGCGACTTGGCGCGGATCGCCACCGAGAACACCGAACTCGGAAACTCGATCCCCGGGAGCACGATGGGATTGGATTCGTCGCAGAGGGTGTCTCCGGTGAGGCTGGCGTGGAGTTTCGCCACCAGCGCCATGTCGCCGGCCGTCACCTGGGGCACTCCCTCGTGCTTGCGGCCCACCGGCACCAGCAGGGGGCCCACCCGCTCCCGCTCGCCGCGGGTGGAGTTGTAGACGGGCGCGTCGCTGTGCAGCGTTCCCGAGTAGACCCGGAAGTAACTGAGCCTTCCCGCGTAGGGGTCGGCCGTGGTCTTGAAGACGAGGGCGCTGAGGGGAGCACCGGGGTCGCATTCCCGCTTGACCGCCTCCTCGCTCTGGGGGTTGGTTCCCTCGATCTCCGCCCCCTCCGCGGGGCTGGGGAGGTTGCCGATGATGCAGTCCAGCAGCGCCTCCACGCCCACCATGCGGGTCCCCGCAACGGCCACCGCGGGCATCACCTTGCCCGCCAGCGTAGCCGCGCGCAGCCCTCTGACGATCTCCTCCGGGGAGAGCGTGTCCTCCTCGAAGTACTTCTCCATCAACTCGTCGTCGGCCTCCGCCGCCGCCTCGATCAACTTCCGCCGGTATTCCTCCACCGTCTCCGCCATCTCCTCGGGGACGGGACCGGAGGTCTCCTTCTCGCCGCTGACGGTATAGGCCACGCCCTTGATCAGGTCCACCACGCCGCGAAGATCGGCCTGCTCCCCCATGGGGATGGACACCGCCACGGGGTTGCACCCCAGTTCCTCGCGCACGTCCTCGAGGGCCCGCCCGAAGTCGGTGTTCTCTCTGTCCAGTTTGGTGATGGCGAGCAGCCGCGGCAGCCCGCGCTCGGCCGCCTCGGTCGCGTAGCGCTCGGTCTGCACCCCCACGCCGGCCGCGGCGTCCACCACCACCACCACTCCGTCCGCCACCCGCAGCCCGCAGGCTACATCCGCGGCGAAATCCGCGTACCCGGGCGTGTCGAGCAGGTTGATCTTGTACTCGCCCCGCTCCATGGGGAGCAGCGCCAGGGAGATGGAGATGTGGCGGCTGGCCTCCTCGGGGTCGGCGTCCGACACCGTGGTCCCCGCATCCACGGACCCGAGCCGGTCGGTGACCCCGGAGGCGTACAGCATCGCCTCCGCCAGCGAGGTCTTCCCCGACTGACCGTGCCCTATCAACGCCACGTTTCGCAATCGGTCGCTTCCGTGAACTCTCATCCTGCCTCTATCTCCAAACCGCTCTTGCGCAGCATGCTACTTGGCCTTCTCCACCACCTTCACCACCCGCCACCGCTTGGTCTTGCTGAGCGGCCGCGTCTCCATCACCTGCACCTTGTCCCCGACGCCGCACTGATTCTGCTCGTCGTGGGCCTTGAGTTTGCTCCGCCGCCGGATCACCTGGCGGTAGATTGGGTGGCGCACCAGGCGCGTCACCTCCACCACCACCGTCTTGTCCATCCGATCGCTGATCACTACGCCTTCACGCACCTTGCGGGCGCCTCGTTCGGCCATCATGCTTCCCTCTGTCCGGCTGCCTGCGCCTCTCGCTCATGCAGGATGGTGAGAATGCGGGCAATATTCTTCTTCACCTCGCGGAACCGCCGCGGGTTCTCGATCTGCTGCGTAGCGGCGCGAAACCGCAGGTTGAACAACTCCTGTCTATCCTTGGCGAGTTGCTCCCGCAACTCGGCCAGGGTCATCTCCCTAAGTTGGGCGGCTTTCATGCTCTTCGCTCCCCAGATCGCTCCTCATCACGAACTTGGTGCCGATCGGCAGTTTGTGGCTGGCCTTGCGCAAGGCCTCCCGGGCGAGCGCCGGCTCCACGCCCCCCATCTCGAACAGGACCCGTCCCCGCTTCACCACCGCCACCCACTCCTCGGGCGATCCTTTGCCGCTGCCCATTCTCGTCTCCGCCGGCTTGGCGGTCACCGGCTTGTCCGGAAACACTCGCACCCAGACCTTGCCCGCGCGCCGGATGTACCGGGTCATGGTGACGCGCGCGGCCTCTATCTGTCTGGCGGTCAGCCAGCAGTTCTCGAGGGCGATCAGGCCGTACTCCCCGAAGGCGATGGTGTTGCCCCGGGTGGCGATGCCCCGCCTATGCCCCCTCTGTTGTTTCCGGTGCTTGACCTTGGACGGCATCAACATCTGGGCTCTGCTCCTGTTTCTCCGGCGTCTCCGGCGCGGGCTCCGGCTGCTGCGCCGCGGCCTGCGGCTCGGCGGCGGGGGTCTGCTCCTCGCTCGCCGGCGCCGCCGGCGTTGGTTCCTCGACCACCTGGGTGGACGGCGCCTCGGGGGCGGCCGCCTCGGAGATCACCGTCTCCTGGCGGCGCGCGCCCACCCGCCGCCAGCCCTTACGCGGCCTCTCGGAGGGCGCGGCGGGCGTCTCCGCCTTGGGCTGGACTCCGGCCGGCGGCAACACGTCGCCCCGATACACCCAAACCTTTATCCCGATGTTCCCGTAGGCGGTGCGCGCCTCGGTGAAGCCGTAATCTATGTCCGCCCGGAGGGTATGCAGCGGAATCTTGCCGTCTCGATCCGCGTACCGCCGAGACATCTCCGCTCCCCCGAGCCTGCCCGCCAGCAGCACCTTGATCCCCTTCGCCCCGGCCTTCATGCTCCGCTGCACGGCCTGTCGCACCGCCCGCTTGAAGGCGATCCGGCGCTCGATCTGTCCGGCGATGTTCTCCGCGACCAGCAACGCGTCCAACTCCGGCTGCGCGACCTCCTGGACGTTGATGTTCACCCGCCGCTTCACCAGGCGCTCGATCTCCACGCGGAGGTCCTCCACCCCCCGGCCGCCCCGACCGATGATTATCCCCGGCCGCGCGGTGTGGAGGGTGAGTTTCAGCAGGTTGGGCGCGCGCTCGATCTCGATGCGGCTGATTCCGGCGTCCCGGGCTCCGCGCCCGCCCCGGCGCGTCCCGCCGTCCCCGGCGAACCGCTTCCGGAGCAACTTGCGCACCTTGAGATCCTCCAGCGCCCAGTCCGCATACGTGCGCTGCCGAGCATACCAGCGGCTGTCCCAATCCCGAATATATCCCAGCCGCAGTGCGATCGGATTTACTTTCTGACCCATGGTCGCTCCTTGCCTCTCAGACGGAGTCGCGCTCCGTCAACCTCCCCGGCTACCGCTCCTCGTCGCTCAACACCACGCAGATGTGGGTGGTGCGCTTATGCACCATCCCTATCCTGCCGCCGGAGGCCGCTCTCCATCGCTTCATGGTGGGCCCGGCGTCCGCATAGGCCTGCGCCACCCACAGTTCATCCCGCGCCATACCGTGGTTGTTCTCCGCGTTGGCGGCCGCCGAGTCCATCACCCGGCGGACCACCCGCGCCGCGCGGTGCGGCAGCGTCGTCAGGAGGCCCTCCGCCTCCCTCAGCGGCAGCCCCTTGATCAGCCGCAGGATCCGCCGCGCCTTTCGCGGCGACATTCGTATATAGCGGGCAATTGCTTTGGCTTCCATTCCTCTGACCTACGCCTCCCGGCCAGTCACTCACTTGAGCGCGGTCGAGCGATCGGTGTGATGTCCGTGGGTGCGGAAATGCCGGGTGGGGGCAAACTCCCCCAGCCGGTGACCCACCATGTTCTCCGTAATCAAGACGGGGATATGTCTCCTGCCGTCGTGCACCGCGATGGTGTGCCCGATCATCTCCGGCACCACCGTCGAGGCGCGAGACCAGGTCTTGATGATCCGCTTCTCGTTCGCCGCGTTCAGCCGCTCGATCTTGCGCATCAAACTCGGATGCACGTATGGCCCTTTCTTGAGAGACCTCGCCATCTTGGCTCTTCCCTTCTTCTCTTCGCCTGCGGCCGGAGGGGCCGCCCTTGCTACTTCGTCCTGCGTCTCCGCACGATGAATCTATCGCTGGGCTTGCGCCCTCTCGTCTTGGTCCCCAGCGCCGGCCTTCCGGTCGGGCTGACCGGCCGCTTCCGCCCCACCGGGCTGCGGCCCTCGCCGCCGCCGTGCGGGTGGTCCCTCGGGGTCATCGCCACTCCCCGCACGTGGGGCCGCCGGCCCATCCACCGCTTGCGACCGGCCTTCCCCAGTTTGATATTGCCGTGGTCCGGGTTCCCCACCCGGCCCACCGTGGCGCGGCAGCCGATGTACACCATCCGCATCTCGCCGGAGGGCATGCGCAGGGTGGCGAATTTTCCCTCCTTCGCCATCAACTGCGCCCCCGCCCCGGCGCTGCGGCACAGTTGGCCGCCCCGCCCCGGAGTCATCTCGATGTTGTGCACGATGGTGCCCACCGGCACCGCAAGGAGGGGCAGCGCATTCCCGGGACGCAACTCCAGCACCTCCCCGCCCCGAGCGCGATCGCCCAGCCTGGTGCCCGACATCACCACATCCCCCACCCGCAGGTCCTCGGGAGCCAGGATGTATCGCTTCTCCCCATCCGCGTAATGCAGAAGGGCGATATTCGCGGTGCGGTTGGGGTCGTACTCGAGCGCCGCCACCCGCGCCGGAATCATGTCCTTGTTCCGCTTGAAGTCGATCAGCCGGTACTGCCGCTTGTGACCTCCGCCCCGGAAGCGCGCGCTGATGTGCCCGCCGCTGTCCCGTCCTCCCGTCCGCGTGAGCGGGCGCAGCAAGCTCTTCTCCGGCTCCTTGGTGGAGAGATCGGATCTATCCACCACGGTCATGAAGCGCCGAGACGCCGTCACCGGTTTGAAGTTCTTGATCGGCACTGGTCTCTTCCTCCCGCTTCCTACAGGCCCTCGAAGGCCGGGATGGTGCCCTCGGACAGGGTAACGATCGCCTTCTTCCAATTCGCCGTGCGGCCCACCGCGCGGCTGGCCCGGCGCCGGTACCCGCCCATCCGGCGGGTCTTGCCCCGCACCACCATGGTGTGGACCCGCGCCACCCGCGCTCCTTCGAACAACTGCTCGATCGCCCGGCTGATCTCCACTTTGTTGGCGTCCAGCGCCACCGCAAACGTGTATTTTCGTTGCGCCGTCTGCGCCACGCTCTTCTCCGTCAGGATCGGCCTCAAGATGATCTCAGTGGGCTCTCTCATGACAGCCGTGCCTCCAGGACGGGGAGCGCGTCGGTGCAGATGACCACCTTGCGCGCGGAGAGGACGTCGTGCGCGTTCACCTCGGCCGCCCTCAACACCACCAGCCCGGGCAGGTTGCGTCCGCACCGCAGGATGTCCTCGTTTCGCTCCCCCAACACCAGCAACACCCGGCCCTCGGCTCCCATTGCACGGAGCAGGGCGGCCAGGCTGCGAGTCTTCATCTCCGTGAACTCGAAGGGCTCCACCAGCAGCACCTCGCCCGCCTCCGCCTGGGCGCTCAACGCCCATCGCAGCGACTCCTTCTTCAGGCGCTTCGAGATGCGCTGTCGGTGGCTGCGCGGCTGCGGTCCCATTGCCACCCCGCCGCCCGTCCAGTGGGGAGGGCGCCGGTCACCTACGCGCGCCCGGCCGGTTCCCTTCTGCCTCCACAACTTCCGGTTGCTGCCGGACACGTCGCCCCGCGGGCGCGCGGCATGGGTGCCCTGCCGCTGTGCCGCCAACTCGGCCAGCACCGCCTGGTGCAGCGCGCTCTCATTCGGCTCGGCTCCGAATACCGTCGCCGGGACCGCCATCTCGCCGGCCGCGGCGCCACTGGCATCGAAAAGGGGTAGTGTGCTCATTCTGACTTGCCCTTCTCGCCGGTCTCACCGCCACCCCGCGGCAGACTGATCAGCACCAGTCCCCCCCTGGGGCCGGGAACGGCCCCCTCCACCAGCAGCAGGTTGTCCTTGGCCCTCACCTCCTGCACCCGCAATCCCTTCACCGTCACCTTGACATTGCCCATGTGGCCGGGCTTCTTGGTGCCCGGAAACACCCGCGCCGGATCGGTCGCCCCGCCGGAGGCCGGGCGCCGGTGGGACATCGAGCCGTGTGCCGCCGGCCCGCCGCGGAAGCCGTAGCGCTTCTGGACCCCCGCGAATCCCTTGCCCTTGGAGATGCCGGTGACGTCCACCCGCTGGCCGGCCGCGAACACGTCCACCGCGATCCGGTCGCCCACCCGGTAGGCATCCGGGTTCGCCAGGCATACCTCTTTCAGGTGCCGACACGGGGGAATCTCCGCCTTCGCCCTCTCTCCCGCCCGGCGAAAGTGCCCGGTCAGAGGCTTGTTCAGCCGGCCTGCCTTGACCACTTCCTCGTAGCCGAGTTGAAGCGATTCGCGGCCCTCTCGCCCCGCCTTCCGGCGTTGCACCACCACACAGGGGCCGGCCGAGATGACGGTCACCGGAACCAGCCGGCCGTCCTCGGCGAACACCTGCGTCATCGCCAGTTTTCGGCCCAACAGGGCCTGCTCTACCACCTTCACCGCGCTTCCTCTACAACTTGATCTCGATGTCTACGCCACCGGGGAGGTCTATGCGCATCAGCGCGTTGATCGTCTCCGGGCTGGGCTCCAAGATATCGATCAATCGCTTGTGCGTACGCATCTCGAAGTGCTCCATTGACTCCTTGTCAATGAACGGAGAGCGAATCACACAGAACCGATTGATCTCCGTCGGCAATGGGATGGGGCCGGCGATCTGGGCGCCGGTCCGCCTTGCCGTATCCACTATCCGCAGCGCCGACTGGTCCAGCACTCGGTGATCGAAGGCCTTCAGGCGGATGCGAATCCGCTCCCCGGGCCCTCTCCGATCATCTCTACGCATTCCAGTGTCTCCCCGCGCTCACTACTCGTCCTCCTCAGGCGACTATTCGATCACCTTGGTCACGACTCCGGAGCCGACCGTGCGGCCTCCCTCCCGAATCGCAAACCGCAGTTCCTCTTCCATCGCCACCGGTTGGATCAACTCCACCTTCATCGTCACGTCGTCCCCAGGCATCACCATCTCTCTCCCCTCCGGCAACTCCACCACTCCCGTCACATCCGTCGTCCGGAAGTAGAACTGCGGCCGG
>JALGTT010000157.1 GCA_029821235.1 Candidatus Hebobacteria bacterium
CAGTATCTGGACTGCCGGGATGTGGCTACCTGGTTCGGCGGGAGCATCGTCGGCGGCGCGCCCATGATTCCGTATCCTATCGCCGGCGGCACAGGCATGGGCACCGCTGGGATGGGCGGCGGTGGCGCCGCAGGCATTGGCGGCATGAGCGGCGGATTGGGCACTTCGGGCTTCGGCGGGGCGACCACCGGAACCAGTGGATTTGGCGGTGGCGGAGGGGGTGGCGGATTTGGCGGTGGCGGAGGGGGCGGCGGATTTGGCGGTGGCGGAGGGGGCGGCGGCGGTGGTGGTGGCGGAGGGGGTGGCGGCCGCGGCGGCGGCGGGCGAGGCGGTTAGCACCCCGGTGCGCATTGGAAATGGCGCTTTCGAGCGCGTGTGACTCGGTGGCGGGCTGGGGAGACCGAGAAGGCGTGGTTGATGCTCCTGGGAGGCAATAGATGAAGCAAGCGATAGTGACGCTGACCGTATTGACGGTGTTTGCGTTGGCCTGCGGGCTGGCGGGCGCGCAGCAGGCCGACTTCGAAGGCACAGGGAGCGAGTCTGTGTGCCTGGAGGTGCGCGGGGCCAGCATCCCCCAGGTGCTGGAGTCGGTCTCAGCCAGTTGGGGGGAGAGCATCAGACTGGAGGGAGAGGTCAAGGGCACTATCACGCTCAAGGACACCTACACCTCAGTCGAGCAGGTGCTGGACGACATCTGCAATGCTCATCCGTACTACTGGTGGCGGGATGCCGATGGCACCTACGTGCTTTCTTCCGAGACCAGGCCGGGGAAGACGGCCGGCCTTCGGGCGAAGAACTCGGCCGACGCCGACCGCGTAACTCGCTGGGTTGAATTGCGCTTCGTCTCTCCTCAGCAACTCGCCTACATGTTCGGATTCTCGGACAGCCCCGGCTCCGAGCCGATGCCGTCGGCCAGCATCGTGCAGCTCGGTGGCGGTCCCACTGGATCGCAGGGGTCTCTCAGCGAGCTCTCCGGCGGCCGCGGCGGCGGCGGTGGTGGTGGCGGCCGCGGCGGTGGCGGGGGTGGCGGCTTCGGCGGCGGAGGGGGCGGCGGCTTCGGCGGCGGAGGGGGTGGCGGATTTGGCGGTGGCGCAGGGGGCGGCGTCAGCAGCGGTGTGCTCGGCAACTTCGTGCCGGCCGATATCACCGACATCGTCGCCTACCCCATGCTCAATGCCTTGATCGTGCAGGGCAGTGAGGAGGCGGTTGACGAACTGATCGACATCATCAAGATGCTCGATCGCAAGCCCCAGCAGGTCACCGTCGAACTCCAGAGCGTTACCGTCAGCCGGGAAGTCATGAAGCAAATGGGGATCCAGTGGTGGTATCAGGCGGGCAACTTCACCATTCGGCCCGCCAACTTCAGTACCGCCGCCAGCCTCACGGTGGGCTACCGCCCGAGGAACTCCGACTTCCAGGCCACCCTGACCTACCTGCTCCAGACCGGTGGCGGGCGGGTGGTGGATGCGATCCGCATCACCACGATGAACCTGGTGCCGGCGTACAATATGGTGACGGTCTCCTATCCCATCGTGAACGTGGGAGGCGTGGCCGGCGGTCCGTTGGGCGGCGGCGGCGTGCAGACCCTCAACATCGGTTACCAGAACCTGACCACCTCGCTCACCGTGGTGCCCAGGGTCAATGCGGACGGGACCATCACTATCACGATTCCGTACGTGAAACCGGTGCAGACGGGATCGGTGCCGGTCCCCATCGCCAACTACGGCGTGACGCAGGAAGTCCCCATCTGGACGACCACCAGGGTGCTGACCACAGTGAACATCCGGGATGGCGAGACCTTTGTGGTGGCCGGATTCGTGGGCTCCCAGCAGTTGGAGGGCAATTTGAGGCTCCCCATTCTCTCCGACCTGCCAATCCTTGGCGATCTGCTGTTCACCAGAAAGACGCGCAACTTGATTGACTCCGAGAACCTGCTCTTCATCACCGCCCATGTGATCAAGGAAGAGGCCGCGCCGGCGACGCTCGGCCCCATCTAGACGGTGATCGAAGAGAGACCGACCAGATAGCGAAAGCGGCGCCCCGGCGCCGCTTTCGCCTGTCCGGGCCGCGATTGAGAGGTAGATCCATATGCTCTTCGACTTCCACACCCACACCTTCCTCACCGATGGCGTGTTGCTCCCCATCGAACTCATCCGGCGCGCCATCGCCAACGGATACTCCGCCATCGCCCTCACCGACCACGTGTCGGCGAGCAACTACGAGTCGGTGATCGACGCGCTGGTGGCCGATTGTCGTCTCGCGGAGAAATACTGGGAGATCCGCGCCATCGCGGGGGTGGAATTGACTCACGTGCCGCCGGAGGTCGTCCCCGAGATGGCCCGCGAAATGCGCGCGCGGGGGGCGGAACTGGTGGTGCTCCATGGCGAGACGCCCGCGGAACCGGTCGCGCCCGGCACCAACCTGGCGGGGGTCTCCTGCCCCGAGGTGGATATCCTCGCGCATCCGGGGGCAATCGACGCGGAGATCGCCTCCCTGGCCGCGCAGAACGGCGTCTTCCTCGAACTGTCGGCACACGTGGGACATTGCCTGGGGAACGGATCGGTCGCCCGCATGGCGCGCGAGGCCGGGGCGCGCCTGCTCGTCGACAGCGATGCCCACCTCCCGGAGGAGGTGCTGACGGAAGAAGTCGCGCGGCGGGTGGCGGCGGGAGCGGGACTGGATGAGGAAGAGCAGAAGCAGGCGCTCCTGTCGAACCCAGAGGAACTGCTTCGTCGCATCGCGGAGCGCACCGGCGGAGGCTGAGCGCGCCGCGGCCGCGGATTTTTGACACCCGCTCCTCGGCCGTGCTATACTCGCCGTCGTTCACCCCCCTGAGGCGAGGTATTCACACATGCCACCTGTCCGCACGGCACTCATCAGTGTCTCCGACAAGACCGGCGTGGCCGAATTCGCATCCGGCCTGGCCGCGTTGGGCGTGAAGATTCTCTCCTCCGGCGGCACCGCCGCGCACCTGCGGGAGGCCGGAGTGGAGGTCACCGATGTCTCCGAGTACACGGGGTTCCCGGAGATGATGGACGGCCGCGTGAAGACCCTGCACCCGAAGATCCACGGCGGTCTGCTGGCGCTCCGGGACAATCCGGAACACGTGGCCGCGGCCGATAAGCACGGCATCACCCTGATCGACCTGGTGGCCGTCAACCTCTATCCCTTCGAGCAGACCATCGCCAAGCCGGGGGTGACGCTGGCGGAGGCGATCGAGAACATTGACATCGGCGGCCCTTCCATGGTGCGGTCGGCCGCCAAGAACTACCGCTCGGTGGCCATCATCTGCAACCCGGCCCGCTACCCCGAGGTGCTGGAGGAGATGAAGGCCGGCGGCGTAGAGGTGTCCGACGAGACCCGCGCCCGGCTGGCGCTGGAGGCCTTCGCGCACACCGCCTGCTACGATTCGGCGATCTACAACTACCTGGCGCGGGAGGTGGCAGGGGAGGAGTTTCCCGCCCTCTTCCTCCACCCGTACGGCAAGGTGCAGGAACTGCGCTACGGCGAGAACCCGCACCAGCGGGCCGCCTTCTACCGGCGCACCGCGGTCTCCCTGGGGCTGGCCGCGGCGAAGCAACTGCACGGCAAGGCGCTCTCCTTCAACAACTACCTGGACCTGGAGGCGGCCCTGGGGTTCGTGCGGGAGTTCTCGCAGCCCGCCGCCATCGTCCTCAAGCACAACAGCGCCTGCGGGGCGGCGGTGGCGGACACGCTCGCCGAGGCCTACCGCCACGCGCTGGCGACCGACCCGGTGTCGGCCTTCGGGGGCATCATTGGGCTCAACCGCCCGGTGGACCCCGACGCCGCGCAGGCGATTCTCGAAGGCATCGAGCGCCACGGGTTCATGGAATGCGTGCTGGCCCCTGGCTACTCGCAGCGCGCGCTCTCGGCCTTGCAGGCGAAGAAGAACCTGCGTCTGCTGGAGTTGCCGGACCTGGCGGCGGCCGATCCGTGGGCGCTGAAGCACGTTTCCGGCGGGCTGGTGGTGCAGACGCCCGATGGGCTGGGGGAGCCGGAGGAGATGAAGGTGAGGTGGTCACCAAGCGCGCCCCCAGCGCGGAGGAGGAGGCCGCGCTGCGGTTTGCGTGGCTGGTGTGCAAGCATACCAAGTCGAACGCGATCGTGCTCGCCAAGGACACCAAGGCGGTGGGCATCGGCGGGGGGCTGACCAGCCGCGTGGACGCGTGCGAGTTGGCGATCAAGAAGGCCGGAGAGCGGGC
>JALGTT010000158.1 GCA_029821235.1 Candidatus Hebobacteria bacterium
AATCCTGGTGAGGCGGGGCGAGCGGGTGGAGGCGGTGCCGACGAAGCGGCCCCACACGGGGATTGGGGTCAACACCCGGGAGGATCTCGAGCGGGCGCGAACGTTGTCCGAGGGCCAATAGGCGGCGCGGCACGGGCCGGTGGGCCACGACAGGCGGGCGCGTGCTATCCCTTCAAGCTGCCGCCGGAGCGAATGGACAGTTCCGGAAAGGATGCCGAGACGGTGCCACGGGAGAGAGAAGACGATCTCCGTTTGCTCAGTGGAAATGCCAACCCCGAACTGGCGCGGGGCATAGCCGGTCATCTCGGTCTTCCTCTCTCCAAGATGGAGGCGGGGCGATTCGCGGACGGCGAGATCTGGGTGAGAATCGAGGAAAGCGTCCGCGGGGCCGACGTCTTCCTGATCCAGCCCACTTGTCCTCCCACCGCCGAGAACATCATGGAGTTGCTGGTGATTCTCGACGCGCTGAAGCGGGCCTCGGCGCGGAGAATCACCGCGGTGATTCCCTACTACGGCTACGCGCGACAGGAGAAGAAGCTCAAGCCCCGTGAGCCCATCTCGGCCAAACTGGTGGCCGATCTGATCGGGGTGGCGGGGGCCGACCGCGTGCTCGCCGTGGATCTGCACGTCCAGTCAATTCAGGGCTTTTTCGACATCCCGGTGGACCATATTCCCGGGGGGCCCCTGCTGGCGGAGGACCTGCTGAGCAGGGATCTGGGAGGGACGGACACGGTGGTGGTCTCCCCGGACGTCGGGGGAGTCGGCACCGCGAAGGCGCTGGCCGACCGGCTGAACGCATCTCTGGCGATCATCGCCAAGCGCCGACCCGAGGTGAACCAGGTGGAGATCATCCAGGTGATCGGGGAACTGGGGGGAAAGCGGGCGGTGCTGGTGGACGACATCGTTGACACCGGGGGGTCGCTGGTATCGGCGGCGAAGGTGCTGGTGGAAAAGGGGGCATCCGAGGTGTACGCCTATGTCACCCATCCCGTGTTGTCCGGGGATGCCGTACAGCGGATCGCCGCCTCCCCGATCAAGGAATTGGTGGTCACCGACACCATCCCCCTGCCCCCGGAGAAGAGACATCCGAAGATTCGCGTCCTCACCGTGGCCCCGGTGCTGGCAGAGGCCATCCGCAGGGTCCACGGCAATCTGTCCGTGTCCACCCTCTTCGACAGATACTGGAAGGAAGACACAAACTAAGCGCGAGGGGCCCTGTCGGCGAGGCCGACCACTCCCCAGGAGGTAGACGACCATGCCCGCGATGCGCGGAGACAAGCGCCATCTGAAGCGCGAGAAGAAGAAGCCCGGCAAGAGCATCAAGGAGCGCCGAAAAGAGAAGCGCGAGAAGAAGGCCAAGCGCAACTAGGGGGTCGTCGGCGACGCCCGCTACTGCCCCTCCTCTTTCTCCTCCTCCTCCTCCTTCTTCTCTCCGATCACCTCCGGCTCCGGGGCCTCGGTGACCACCGCCCCGATTTCCTCCGGTGCGGCCTCGACCGTCGGCGCCTTGGTCGGCGGAGCCACCACCAGCAGGAGATCTTCCGGATCGGAGAGGATGGTGGCGTCGGGAATCTCGCCCAGATCCTTCACCCTGAAGGTGTCCCCGATCTCGAGGTTAGAGATGTCGGCCTCCACGTGATCGGGCAGGGCAGTCGGAAGGCACTCCACCTCCACCTCGTGCATGGTCTGCTCCAGCACTCCGCCCAACTTCACGCCCGGGCTCTCCCCAATGGCGACCACGGGAACGCGGGCGCGAATGGTCTCTTTGAGGGAGATGCGGTGGAAGTCCACGGCCAGCAGACTCTGGCGGACCGGATGGCGCTGCACCTCTGCGATGATGACGGTCTCCTGGGAGTCGCTGCGCTTCTTTCCTTTCCCCTCCCCTTCCGCTGGCGCCACCTTCAGGTTGATGAGGGTGGAACGCCAGGCCGACTCCGGAAGCGCGCGGGTGAACTCCGTCGCATCCACCGTCACCGGCATGGGATCTATCCCGCGGCCATAGACGACGGCCGGGATCTGCCCCTGCGCTCGCAACTTCCTCGCTGCGCTCTTGCCCGTCTCCACGCGCATAGTGGCGCCCAATTCAACCTGCTTGGCTCTCATCGGCAATTCTCCTCGGACCCCGCCCTCCGTTCGCTGTAGTATAGCACAAGAGCGGCCCGACATGAAACACACCCGCTGAGACGAGCGGAGATGCCCGCGGCGGGCGCCGCCAGGACGGGGGAGAGCCGCTCGTGCGCCGCTTCCCCCAAGTCCGGCGTTTACTTCCCCCCCAGGTGGGTAGAACTCCTGTAGAGCCCGCCCCGGCGGGCCACCGTCAGTCGCGTCAACCAATGGATAAGACCACTTTCGCTTGCGGAAACTGCGGGAGCAGGCTGGAGTCGGCTGACAGCCTGTGTCCCCATTGTGGCCAGGCGGCCGGCCCCCCGGCTTCCCCGGCGGGTGCTGACGCGTCCGGCGGCAACGAGGAGTACCTCGCCTTGGTAAGGGCCGGCGTTTATCGTCGTCGTCGTCAGTGGGATCTCGCGGAGAAGGAATGCAGCGAGGTGCTGCGGCGGAATCCCGAGTGCGCGGACGCATACTCGGTGATGGGGGACATCTGCCGGGACCAGAACATGCTGAGAGACGCCATCGAGTGGTATCGCCTGGCCCTGTTCCACAACCCGGCCAGCGTCACGGACCGGGACAAGTTGGAGAAGGCGATCGATGCACTCTATCCGGACCCCCGGCCGGGTGGAAAGGGCAGCCAGGCGAAGGCGTCTGCATCAGGAGGTATGGCAACGACTCGCCCCTGTTCTCTGACTACCACGGTCGCCCTCGCGCTGGCGGTGGTGTTCGCCATCGCCGTCGCCACCGCGCTCATCAGCCGACAGGCTCCCGCGCCGCCTGAAACGGCGGTCCCGGCGGTTGCGTCTGGGTCGTTCGCTCCGGCGCTCTCTCCCTCCACAGGGGAAGAACCCACCCCGGCGCGAGAACAACGCCGGGAGACCGACGATCAAATGGCGGAATCCCTGCCCGCTCTGGAGGCCGGCCTGCTGAGTCACCTGCAGTCTCAGATGACCGCGGTGGATGTCAACTGCCGGGTGGACTCCGTGGAGATCGATCCACTCACCTCCTCCGCCACTATCCGGTTCACCATGCCCCGGGTATGGTCGCTCGGCGACACCCGCAGGAGCATCGGCCGCGCCGCGGCCGCGCTGGCGGCCGAGAGTTTTTCGTTCGACAACCGCGTGCGTGCGGTGAGGCTTCGCTGCGACCTGCGCGGGGCCGGGGCAAACGGAGAGGTGGCGATGCTGGCCGAGACCCAGCGGGGATTCGCGCCGCCGGGTGGCGAACCCGGGGCCGGAACGGAGAGCGCGTTCAACGCGCTGTGGTGGCACCCCGACCTTCGCGGCGCGGCCGGCGACGCAGGGAGTTGACAGTGTCTGAAATCAGGATGAGAGTCTGGCGAGTGGGTAGACGCTCGGACTCTCAGTACCTGCTCATCCTGCGCGACGACTGGGGCAGTCCCCTGATCATGGTCATCGGCCCGTGCGAGGCGGTGGCCATCTGGTCTGCTCTGCGGAACGACCCGGTGGCCGAGCGCATACGCGTTCCCGCCACCCACGACCTGATCGAGACCATGCTCGAGCGGCTGGGCGGCAAACTGGAAAAGGTCGTGGTGGACGACCTCTGGAACGGCGTCTACTATGCCAAACTGCACCTGGCGGTCAACGGAGAGCGCATCACCATTGACGGGCGTCCCAGCGATGCGGTGGCGCTGGCGCTGCGGGTCCGCGCTCCCCTGTACGTGACCGAAGAAGTGATGGCCGCCAGCAGAGAGGCCGATTCCCCCCCTGCGGCGCCAGACGAGGAGGGCGCTCCTCCCGACGAGATAGAGGATTTGTAGGCCGGATTCTCTCCCCACGTCTGCCCCCTGGGCGCGACCTTCCCCCCTCGCAGGTGTCTAGAACCGTGGAAGCGCGGCAACGCGCCCAGCGAGGTCAGAGATGGGGTTACCTGTGCTCGCTGCCGGCAAGCGCTCGCCGACCTGCGCGAGGCGGCCGCCGCGGCACAGGCCCTCTCACCGGTGGCGCCTCCCGCCGACCTGCGAGCACGCGTCGCCGCCAAACTGGAGGCAAAACCGGCCTCGACTTGCCGCGAAATCGGTCGTCTCTTGCACGAGTATGTGGACGGAGCGCTCTCCCCCTCCATGGTGCGCACGGTACAGCGTCATGTGCACACCTGTCCCCGGTGCCGGGCAGAACTCGTGGTGCTGTTCCGAGTCGTGTCTGCGGTGCGCTCGCTGCGCTCCTTGACCCCTCCCGCGGTGATCGCGGAGAGGGTGCGGGCGGCGCGGCAGGCGCTCCCCGGACGGGGCGCCGACGCCTGGTGGCGAAGGGGCCTGCGTCCCGCGCTGGCGGCCGCGGCGGTCGCCGCCGCCGCGCTGCTGGTGGTGATGACACGTCCCGCGCCGCGGGCCACCGATCTCGCATCCCGCCCTCTCGATAGCATTGCCTCCGAACCCACGGCCCCCACCACCTCGCCTGCCCTGTCCGGGATCGAGGAGCCGGCAGCGACATCCCCCGCACCGGAGGTTGACGTGGGCGCCGCCTCCACCTCGCCTGACCCACCAGGACCCAGCTCGAGGTCCCGGCGGCCGCACCGGGAGAGACGAGAAACGACGGTGGCGGTGAGACCTGGCCTGGGGCCGGAGCCTGTGATCTCCCACCCGGAGGAGACCCGGACGCCGATGCCGCCGAGTTCGTTGCCGCCTCCTTCGGCTGTGTTGACCCTGAGGGCGATCGCCAGTTCCGCCGGCGCGGA
>JALGTT010000159.1:0-1932 GCA_029821235.1 Candidatus Hebobacteria bacterium
GAGCCCGGGGTCCCCTGCCGTCGCTGCCGCCGCTGCAAAGAGGGCCGCTACAACATCTGCGAGAACGAAGTCACCTTCATGGGCACCCCGCCCTGGCACGGCGCGTTCCGCGAATATCTCACCTGGCCGGCCGACTTCGTCTTCAAACTGCCCGACGAGGTCTCCCTCGACGACGGGGCGATGGTCGAGCCCTTGGCGGTGGGCGTCCACGCCTGCCGCAGAGGGGGGCTCCAGCCCGGGCAGAGCGCCGCGGTGATCGGGGCGGGCCCCATCGGTCTGCTGGCGGCCCAGGCGGCCGCGGCCTATGGCGCGCGCCCGGTCATCGTCTCCGACATCATCGCCCCCCGCCTCGACCTCGCCCGGAAACTGGGCTTGCTGCCGGTGGACGCCCAGCGGGAGGAGGCCGTGAAGAGAGTGCGGGACCTCACCGGAGGCGCGGGGGCGGACGTGGTGATCGAGACCGCGGGCACCCTCCCCACCATCAGACAGGCCACCCGGATGGTGCGCACCGGCGGCGTGGTGGTGCTGGTCGGCCTGCCGCCGGAGGACGAGGGCCCCATGCCGGTGATGGATCAGATCGCCCGCGAGTACGATGTTCGCACCGTGTTCCGATACGCCAACTGCTACCCGCCCGCGCTCTCCCTGATCTCCGCCGGGCGCATCGATCTCGCCTCCCTGCGGACCCACGAGTTTCCTCTCGCGCGGACCGAAGAAGCGGTCAAGCAGGTCATCGAGCACAAGGCCGAGACCATCAAAGTGTTGGTGCACATGTAGGTCACGGCCAAAGACCGACCCGGCGCCGGGGACGGACGCCGGGTCGGGAACGGCGCGGGAGGGAGATCTGCGCCGATTCACTTCTCCCCCAGGCATCGGTTGGAGGCGGCCCTGGAAAGCCGACGCCCGGCAGGAGAGTTGATTGTGGTCGCTTTGGCGGTCTGCGGCCACCTCGGGCCGCGGTCAGCGCGGGAGCGGAAATGCTACGTCGCCGCCGCGATCCACAATTTGCGACTCCTTGTTCCTCGGGATCCCGCTCAGGCAGGGGCGCCACACTCGACCGGCGGTCGGCCTCCGCCTGGAACCGATCCCCTTGCTCGAGACCTCCTTTTCCCGTCCCTCCCTATCGGGGACGACCAGGATTTGATTGCTTGCCCATGAAAAATGGGCTGCCGCAGAAACCACGCCCTCGCAAGCCTTCCCAGACTCGCACGGACACGACTTCCGCGGCAGCCCAAATGCCGCAGTCCCGCATCCTCACCCTTCCTGGCGCCGATGCGGGCAACCGCCCTATCTGATTGTCACGGGCTCCGGGCGCCCTACGGGACACCCAATCCTTTCATTCCACAGATGCCGGCCGGATTTGAGATGGTATCTTTTCTCCTCGTCCCTCCTCGCCTTGACTTGTGCCCTGCTCCTCCCAGCGCCTAGTTGCGGCCATCCGCATCCCGACCTCTGCCACGGGCATCCTGCCCATCTCCACCCCAGAGCATGAAACTTTGTTCCGAAAAGAGGAATCAGAACGCTGGAATTGAAGTAACCTATACCGTCAGTAGACCGGGCAGCGCGGTTGCTCGAGGCATTGTTCATCGCCCCCGAAGGGAAGCGATTGGCCGAACTGTCTCAAGAGGTATCCCTTCACAAGACCACCGTGTTGAGGCTCCTGCGGACCCTCGTCTCTCTGGGTCTCGTCCAGCGTGACCCGCGGACAGACCAGTACCGCTTCGAGCCCCTCCGCTGGATCGCCATAGGCTCCTTCATGCGGGAGACCCTCGAGCGCACTGACCTCATCCAGCGGGTGCTCGACAATCTCGTCGAGGCCACCAACAGCACCGTGGTGGTTGTGGTCCCCGATTTCGAGCGGCGCCACGCCATCCTGGCCATTTCCTCGGAGCCACGCACTCCGGTACGCCTCGAGGCCGGCGATTTGCCCCGTGT
>JALGTT010000159.1:1939-9780 GCA_029821235.1 Candidatus Hebobacteria bacterium
GCTGCTCGCCCACCTCCCGGACGACGCATTGCAGCGGATCCTGGACCAGCCTCTGCCAAAGGTCACCAAGTACACCATTGACAATCCAGAGGTGCTCCGCCGGGAAATCGAGACCATCCGGGAGCGAGGCTATGCCATCTCCTCCCAGGAGCAAGTCCTGGGTGTGAGCGGCCTTGGGGCCGCCATTCTCGACCATCGCGGCTGGGCAGTGGGGGCCGTCGGGATAGCCGCTCTGAAAGACCGCCTCTCCGAGCAGCAGATCTCGGAGTGGGTGCCTCTCCTCTTGCGCGCCCGCGATCAAATCACCAACCTTCTTTACGCCCACGCTCAACACAGTTCCTCAGCGCAGAAGGCCGCAGACCGCATCACCGGCGCACAAAAAGAGAGCGACGATGCGCAGAGCGAAACGCCAGCCAAGAAAGTATACAGGATGGTGTAGTGTGTGGTAGAATTGCTAACGCTCAGTGCAATGCTGTTGCGGAGCACAAAGAGGAATTCACCGAGGCGAAACAGAAGATAACTATCGGCTGAAGGAGTGAAGCGGCCGGCGGCCTTATCGTACCGTTATCGTATTCAGAGTTCCGGCCCCGGGAATCGCGCTGAGTAGGGAGTCTGTCCGTTCGTGCTAGGCACCGGGGCCGGAACTCTTTTCTCTTCCTACCGGGCCTCAGGGCACGACACGCTGCGCGTGGAACCATTCCCAGGCTTCCGCCCCCCGCAGCGCTCGCTCCAGGCGAGCACACGACTCACACTCCCAACAGTGGTCGCTCCCGCTGTGGTAGCAACTCCAGATAACTGGAAGCGGAGCCTCGATCTTCATTCCCATGCGCACGATTTCGGTCTTCCCGAGGCGATGGGTGTAGCAATGCAATGATACCTTGCCTCGGGTGGAAAACGCGAGCGCCGAGTTCGTTGCGGCGATGAAATCCGCGCTGTTGTCCGGGAAGTTGGCCGCCTCCTCCGCGTTGAACCCGGCCACCACGCGCGTCGCCCCCAGGTGCTCCGCGAAGGCCGCCGCCGCGTTGACCATCACGCCGTTCCGGTTCGGCACCCACACGCGGTCTGCGGTCTCCCCCTTCGTCACCGCGCCTCCCTCCAGATCCTCCGCCTTCACCGTGGGAACGCGTTTGCTCTGGTCGACCAGCGCGGTGGTGCAGATCTCCGCCAGCCAGGGCAGCGCCACCAGCCGATGGTTCACCCCGAGTTGACGGCACATCACCGCCGCCGCCGCCACCTCCCGCTGGGCCGCCCGCTGGCCGTAGTCGAAGGTCAAAGCGATGGCCACCCCCCCGTCGTCGAAGGCCCGCTTCAGGTTGACCGCCGAATCCAGTCCTCCGCTCAGCAGCACCACTGCGCGGCCGTCGGAAGGCGACATCGCCGTCACTCCCAATAGGTGGCCTGTGACCGCTCCGATTCGCACACGGTGACGCGCGCCACCCTTAGTTGTTTCCACCCCTGTTGTGCGATTGCTGCCGCGAGGCCCCGATACACATAGCGCGCGATTGACTCGGCCGTGGGGTTGCCGTCGCGAAAGGCGGGCAATTCGTTCAGATACTGGTGATCCAGGTCCCCGATCACCTGGGAGCACAGGTCCTTTAACTCACCGAAATCCACCAGCATCCCCAAGCTGTCCAATCGCTCCCCCGCGACCGTCACCAGGGCCCGGTAGTTATGCCCGTGCAGCCGGGCGCACGGCCCGGGATGGCCCTCGATGCGGTGCGCGGCGGAGAACGGGATTTCCACCGTCAGTTCGATCAAACTCGCGCCTCCTGGGAACTCAATCCCCTCTCCCTCATGCCCCATTCTACACGCCCAGTCCCACACCCGCAACGCCGCCCTCCTTCTTCCTGACGTTGCTCGATCTCCTCCGACCGGCGCTTGCCCTGGGTAGTACGCCTGCGGCGGACGAAGCAGGGTAGGGCGGGGTCTCCGTGCCCCGCCCCGCCTTTCCGTGGCGCAGATTTGCAGTCTGCAAAAGACAAGCCCACCAGTAGCGCAGGTCCCCTGACCTGCGTCCGGTCCGTCAGGGCCGGCCCCGCCCCACTCCGCCTCCAGCGGGCGAACCGCCGTGGCGAACACTGCCAGCGTACGGCCTCGCCGAAGAACAGACTCTCTCGGCCGCCCCCTTACCGGCGAGCCGCCCCCGGCTCCCCATACCCCCTGGCCGCGTCGTCAAGCACCAACACCCAGTCCGGCCCCTGCTCCGGAGTGGTGAAGGTGAGCTTTCCCCCCACCGGAAACTCGCCCTCGATGGCGGCCGCCTCGCCGGTGCGGGGGTCATACCACCATGCCTTCAATCGCTCCCCGGACAGGGCGGCGGTGTCCACCGTCACCGTCTGCCCGGCGGTGGGCACATAGACCATGGCATAGGATCCGTCCGCGTCGCGGGTCGCCTGAACGTGCTCCGCTTCCCCTGCTTCGTTCTCCGGCGCGACAAGGCCCTGGTCGGGAACACGAGTCAGGAATGGGCGCGATTCCATCAACGCCCGCAGGTGTCTCATCTGGCCGGCCCCTGGGAAGGAGAGCGCCTCCTGCCATGGGATGACGGCGTCGAATTCCCCCTCGCCGGAGGGAACGTAGAACTGAAAGATCCCGTTCGCTCCATAGGTGTGCCCGCACGCGCCTGCAAACACCGCCCAGTAGGCGGCCTTCCTCACATCGTAGTCGTCGAAACGCCCAAGGGCGGGCTTGAACGAGACAGGTAACTGCTCATAGCACGGCTCGCCATCCAGGCACGGCTTCACGGGGATGCGCGCGTAGTCGGCGGAGATCATCCGGTAGTTCGGGTTGTTGCGCGCGCTGTGTCCGCTCTGGATCATGTTGAGGCTCAGCCAGTCATCTTCGTGAAACCACCGCGCCGAACTCTGCCCGCCAGAGGGGTGAAATGTGAAGAGGTGCCGCCCCCCATCCCCGCGCCTCAGCCCCTCCGCCATGGCGCGCAGGATGGCGAGATGCCGCTCATTTTCGGGCGGCCGGTCTCCGCCGAGAATCCAGATGATGGGTTTATCCCGGTAGCGCCGTCCCAGAAACTCGCCGTAGGCCGCCGCGTTCTCGGGCGTGAAGATCTCCGGCCCCGTGCCCCACTTCTTGTTCCACTTGTCCCCCCACGTGGGCAGCATCCCGATGTAGAGGCCGAGCTTCCCCGCCGCCTCCACCACCGCGTCCACATGCGCGAAGTAAGCCTCATTCGGCCGCGTCGGGTCGTTGTCGAGCAGTGGCAGGTCGCCGTTCGCATTGGGGACAGTGAGCCCACCGAATTCCGCCAGCACCACCGCCTGAATCACCGTGAACTGCTTCTCCGCCCGATCGCGCAGATACCGCTCACTGTCCTCCAGATCGAGGCGGTGGAAGAGTTCCCACGCGGTGTCCCCCAGCCAGAAGAACGGAGCGCCGTCCTCCGTCACCAGAAATCGCCCGTTGTCGCTCACCCGCAGATCCGGCGGCCTCTGCGGCCGCGCCGCGCCCGGCAAGGCCGCCAGCCCGCAGAGCAAGGCGGCCGACACGACAATACCGACCATGTGCAAAGTCATCGCCTGCCTCCCCAACCTCACCCCGTGGAGGAATGACCCTCACTTCGTGCCGCACGCTGTCAAGCGCGCGGCCCTCCTGTGTAAGCCCGGTGACCGCCCCGCTTTACCGTCCTCAGCGTCTCTTTTTCGCGCCCGGCGCGGGGGCGCGCCGCCGCCCGCCGACCTTGATCAACGCCACTTGCTTGACCAGCCCGCGGAGTTCATCGCGCGTCGCCTCCTTGCTGGCGGCGATGACCACGAACTGCCCCTGATGGCTCACCATCACCCGGCCCAGGGAACTGTCCACCGCGGTGAACGCCTTCTCCCACACCCCCTCCACCTCGGCGAACCCTTCAGACATGGCCCGATGGTGATCGGCGAGTTTGCGATAGGCGAGCCCGGCGGCGCCGGCGGCCTTCAGATCCGAGATATAGAGAGTGGCCGTCTTGTCGTCGAGGCGATAGTCGGCGCAGAAACCGATGCCCGAGCGCGTCCCGCTTCACATATCGCTCACTCCCCCGGACGCGGTTCGCGCTGGGGAGAAAGCGGAACTCGATGGGCAACTCCGCGGGCGCGGGCAGATACATGTCGGCCGCCCGCGCCAGCGCCTCCAGCCCTTTGCCCTTGCCCTCCACCACCGAGAGCTTCACGTAGAACGGGCCCTTCCAGAAGGCGGCCAGCCCCTTCATGGCGTAGCCCTGGGCTCCCGCCTTCAGCCGCTTCGCCCCCTCCGGCCTCTCCGAGGCGAAGATTCCGAAGGCCTGGATAGGCCGCTCCATGTCGTAGACATCCAGCATCACCACATCGGTCTTCCCGCGGTAGAACTCCACCACCTTCGCCTGGCGGAATCCGTAGGCGAGATAGAGGTCGGCCGCGCCGTCGATGTACTGGTAGAGCGTGCCCGGCGAATAGGTGGCCGGCGGCCTCCTCCACAGCCATCCCTTCACCCGATTCGACGGCGGCAGACAACTCGTCGGAATCGCCCACGCGCCCGCGCAGGCGAGCATCGCCGTCACGCAGACGCCGAGCGCGACCTTACGCCAACACCGCATGTGTCCTCTCCAGTTGTGATTTCACCGGCACGCCCCACGGGCAGACCACCCGACAGGACGCACAATCACCGCACACCGCCGCGGTCGCCCCGGGGGGAAGTTCCCGATAGAGCGACACCGCCCGCTCCCGGTCGCCGTACCCGTCGTGATACAGCGAGAACCGCATGATGTCCGCCACCTTCACCCCGGCCGGGCACTGTCCGGTGCACGCCCCGCACAGGTGGCACGTCCCCGCCGCGATCCGGGTGACCGCTCCCTCGAATTCCTCCAGTTGCGCGCTGGTGACCGGGGTGGTGACTGCCTGATAGTCCTCCGCCAACTCATCGAAGGTGGGCATGTCCACCACCACCGTGGAGACGTTCGGGTCCTTCGCCACCCACTGGATCGCCCGCTGATAGGGATTGCCCTTGAGTTCCCTGAAGGCGGCCAGTCTCTTGCCCTGGTGCGCGGGGGCGAGCGCCTTCATCACCATCACCCCTACCCCCGCCTTGTGCGCCTCCGCGATCGCCGGCCCCACGGTGCCCGCGGTGAGGGCGTTGTGCACCACGAACACCGCGTCATACCGTTTGGTCTCGATCGCCGCGCGCACCACGGCCACCTGGTTCTCGTGGGTGGTGACCCCGTTGAAGCGGACCTTGCCGGCCTCGCGGGCGCGGGTGAACGCCTCCCACAGCTCATCGCTCTTCACCGGGCCCGCGCTTTTCGCTCCGTGGATCTGGATGAGGTCCACATGATCCATCTTCAGCCGCTGCAGGCTCTCGTCCAGGGAGGCCAGCAGGTCCTTCGCAGGGGTGCGTCCATTGGTGTGCCACTTGGTCGCCACGAACGCCTGGTCCCGCCGGCCCTTCAGCGCCTTGCCCAGGTCAATCTCGCTGTTGCCGCCGCGGTAGCACTCGGCCGTGTCGAAGAAGTTGACCCCGAGGTCGAGCGCCTTGTGGATGACCGCCGGGTTCTTGGTTCTGATGGTGCCCATCCCCAGCAGCGACACCCGCTCCTTCGTGCGGCCGAAGATGCGATAGGGCATTCCCGCCGGCTGGTTCTCCGTCGTCTTCGCCAGTGCCGTGGACAACTCACCCAATCCCGACACCGCTCCCACCGTCAACGCCGCCCCGGCCGCGGCATGACGCAGAAAGTCACGCCTCGTCATCTCCCGCCCAGCTTCATCCCTTGCCATTCCTCCACTCCCGATAGTAGATCTGCGCCCCCACTCGCACAGCCAGCGGGTTTGTAGGGCGGGCGTGCCCACGCCCGCCAACTCACGCCCCCACTCGCACAGCCAGCAGTCTACCAGAGCCCCTCCGGCAAGGCAACACGAAACAGACCGGACCGCCCTCCCAGTGGCACAGGTCAAAGATCCGCCTCTGGCGGGCGCCCCGCCTGTGGGTTTGTAGGGCGGGCGTGCCTACGCCCGCCGGCCGTTCTGCCTGCCCTGCGAAGTCCGTCGGAGGCGGACGAAGCAGGGTGCCTACGCCCGCCGGCCATTCTGCCTGTCCGCCGAAGTCCGCCGCAGGCGACGAAGGAGGATAGGGTGGGTATGTCGTCGTGCTGTAGGGCGGGCACATGGCTAGGCCTGCCTTCGGCAGGCCGCCACCCCGGCCTGAATGGCTTAGGGGCCTTTGCCCGCCCCGCAAGCGGAGCTTGCGCATGCGGTGGTTGGGCCAGCGCAGGTGGTTTGGCGGGGATTGGTCCCTAGGCCTAAAGGCCGGGATGTGGCTAGGTCTGCCTCGGGCAGACCGCCATGGCGGCCAGAGGCCTAGCCAGCGGTCCCTGACGGGACTTAGCCATATCCCCGCCCTACAGGCTTGTCATTCCGAGCACGAGCGCCTTCGGCGCTCGGCCGTAGGAACGCGAGGCCTGTCCTGAGCGAAGCGAAGGAACGCATTCGGCGACGCTCGCGAAGCGCGTCGCCATTGGTTTGTAGGACCGGCCGTTCTGTAGGGCTGGCTTTCCCAAGCCAGCCGAGGCGGGCATAGGAATGCCCGCCCTACAGTCCCCCCTAATCCACCGCCTCCAGCAGCGCGCCCACCACCAACGGCGCGGCCTCGCGGATCTTCATCTGGTCCTCGGGGGGCTGCTTCTCCAGCCACCGCGCCACCCGCGGCTGGCTCAACAGCGCCTCCGCGGCCGCGTCGGGGTCCACCAGCAACTCCAGGAACCAGAACAGCCTCTGCACGTACCGCAACACTCGCCACACTTTCATCTCACTCACCTCTCGTCATGGAATGGATCACCACCTCGCCTTCCTCCAGGCGCGCCTCGACCAGACACCCCAGGGCCTCCGCCACCTTTCTCACCGGGGCCACCACCGTGCCCTCCTCCAGCCGGCCGTCGCTCACATGCTCGTCGTCCAGCAGGATGCGCACCCGTTGGCGCATGTCGGGGACCTCGGCCATCTCGAAGTGCATCGGGTCCGGCGTCCGCCACCGGCCTCCCCATACGAATCCCTGCCGCTCGAACGCCCTCACCAGCCGCCCGTCCTGCTTTTCATGGGAGCCGTAGGGGAACAGCCGCGCGTTCACATCCACCGCGATCCCCCACGAGTGCCGCGACAGCGGCAGCCGCGGATTCCAGCACATGTGCCTGGCCACGAAGCACCCGTCGAAGGTGTTGATCAGGTGACTCAGCCCCGCCTCCGCCAACTCCTCCAGCGCCCGCTGGAGCGGGGCCGCGATCAGCCGGTGACAGCGGATGCGGTTCACCGGGCGGCCCCGGCCGTCGGTCAGCGCCAGCGGCGGCCGCATCGCCACGATATTCTCCCCCTCCCACTCGCCGAGGATCTCGATCGCCCCACGCGGCCGCCTGCGGTCCCGCCACGCGAACCGCCCGAAGGTGCGCTCCACCCATCGTCTGTCCCGCGGAGGCTTCACCGCACCCCCTCCCTTCCCAGGCGGTCGCCGATCCGGTTGAGCACATCCAGCAGCATCCCGGTCACCTGCCGCTGGTTGTCCAGGTGCTGGACGAGCGTTCCTTCGAACCTCGCCACCGCATCGCCCACATGCACCATGTGATTCTCCACCACCTGAGAAAAGCGCTTGCTGGTCTCGCGGGCCGACTCCGCCTGGCTGGCCAGTTGGTCCTTCAAGTTGCGCACCGTCGCGTCGTGCGAGGCGATCATCCGCCGCAGCGTCCACCAGAACAGCCATGCCAGCATCCCCGCCAGCCCGTACTCCTTCACCACCACCAGCATGTCCGTCACGTTCCCGGTCATCTCTCTCTCATCTCCACGGGCATCACCCGCGCCCCGATCCGGCCGTCGGGCGTAATGTGCAGCACCGCCTGC
>JALGTT010000160.1 GCA_029821235.1 Candidatus Hebobacteria bacterium
CAGACCTCCTGCCACGTGGGCGCGATTGACATGGCCGATGGCGGCAAGCCCTCCTACAAGGCGAGCGCCACCATCACCGTGCACGATCAGGACTGCGCCCCGCTGGCCGGGGTGACGGTGGATATCACCTGGTCGGGGGCGGTGAGCGGCACCGACTCCGGCGTCACCGACAGCAATGGGCAGGTGACCTTCACCTCCGACCGCAACAAGAGCGGCGGCACCTTCACCTGCACCGTGGACAACCTCACCAAGTCGGGCTATCCCTATCAGCCCGGCGACAACCACGAAACCTCGGACAGCATCACGCTGCCATAGGACTTCAGCAGGAAGGACTGCGGCCGCCTGCTCATCGCGGGTTGGCAGGCGGCCGCAACGACTGTTGGCGGCGGGGGCTGCGGTCCCTCCGGGGCCCAGAGAAGTGAGTGGAGGCCCTCCGGCATGGAGGCCCGGCCTACGGGGCCTCGAGGTGGGGAAAACGAGCGGCGGCATGGTCGTGCTCCATGCGTTCCGCTCGCGGGCGGGTGAAGAAAACTCAAGGAATGGAGCGACGATTGATGAGGGGTATGTTGTTGGCCTTGTGTCTGTTGCTGATGCTGGCGACGTGCGCTCACGCGGGGATCGTAGAGCCGGGTCCCTACGTGTCGTGCGTAACCGACAACTCCTTGGTGGTGAACTGGATCACCACTACTGCAACTTCGACGAACCGGGTGGACTACGGGCCCACCAGCAGTTACGGCAGTTCCGCCGATTCCTATCAGGATGTCGCGGCGACTGAGGATTCGGGCACCTATTATGTCCACTCCGCGAAACTGACCGGGCTTTCGGCCGACAGCACGTACTACTATCGCGTGGTCTCGGATGGTGACGTCAATGACAACGACGGGGCCGGATGGACGGTGAAGACTTTCCCGGCCCCCGGGACCCAGGAGTTCTCCTTCGTGGTCTACGGCGACAACCGCTTCGGGGGAGAGAACGACTCCGATACCCTGTGGCACGAGAAGGTGATGAGGGGCATCGCCAACGAGAACGCCCGCCTGGTGATCAACGTGGGCGATGTGGTCGCCGACTCCAACAAGTTCATCGAGTGGTCGGGGCGGCACCCCAGTTCCGGTGACCCGCAGGGCGAGTTCTTCCGCATCATCGGCGGCAAGTTCAAGTTGATGCAGAGCGCGTGGTTCGTGCCCTGCAAAGGCAACCACGAGACCATGGGCGACTACCCGTCTCTGTACGACAAGGTCTTCGAGAACCCGTACAGCGGAAACGGGATGGGAAGCAACACCACGGAGGACTACTTTGCATTCGACTACGCCAATGCCCGCATCATCGTCCTCAACCACAACGGCAATGAGGGCATAGACTACGGGGATGCGCAGTACAATTGGCTGGAGTCGGAGTTGCAGGCGGCCCAGGCCGCGGGCAAGTGGATCTTCGTCGTGGTGCATCAGCCCCCGTTCATCCCGGAGACCTACTCCAGCGGCAAGTGGGGCGATGGCTACATGCATACGCTCCAGCGGGACATCGTTCCCCTGTTCGAGCAGTACGGGGTGCACCTCGTGCTGTCCGGGCACCTCCACCAGTACGCGCGCTGGACCAGCCCCCTGCACTACAAGGGCGAGAACGCGTCGAGCCCGGTGATCGAGGAGGTCTCCGAGGGCGTGCGCTATCTGCTCCAGGGAACGGCGACCAGGGACCTATATGGGGGATCGAACGACGACGGCGATGATGTGATCGAGACGTATGTCTACGATGTGGGAGGTCCCCTCGACGACTACTACAACTCCAACATAGTCTCCCAGTTTCCGCTGGGAGTGGTGGTTTGCTCGGAGGACTGGAATCCAGATCCCCTGCCGGCCTATACCGTGGTCTCCGTCTCCGGCAATACCTGCACCGTGACCACCAAGGGCATGTACAACTCCGGGTGGTCATCTGACAACGGAAACACGGAGGGGACGGCTTTCGACACCACCACCTTCAGCCGCGGGGGCGCGAAGACCTATTATGTCGCCACCACCGGCAACGACAGCAATCCAGGCACAGAGGCGGAACCCTGGAGGACGCTCCAGCACGCGGTGGACAGCATCAGCCCCGGCGACACCATCATCGTGAAGTCCGGCACCTATGTGGGCTGCCGGATCAAGGATGAGGACAGCGGCACAGAGGCTCAACCGTGCACCCTGAAGGCGGAGGACGGCGCCACCGTGGTGATCAATGCGCCCGGCCCACAGAACCAGCACGGCGCGAACATAGAGTTGGAGGGTGTCAACGGCGATGTCACCGACTGGATCATCGAGGGTCTGGAGGTGACGGGTGCGACGAACTACGGGATCGACGCCCGCGTGGGAGATCGGATCACCATCCGCAACAACTACAGCCACGACAACGCCGACATAGGGATTTTCACGGGGTTCGTGGACCACGTCACCATCGAGAACAACGAGTGCTCCTACAACCAGGGTTCCCACGGGATCTATCACAGCAACAGCGCGGATTATCCCGTCATCAGGGGCAATATCTGTCACCACAACGGGAAGGCCGGCCTCCACATGAACGGCGACATCAGCATGGGAGGCGACGGCCTCATCTCCTATGCGACGATCGAGGACAACATCTTCTACGAGAACGGCGCCGGGCAGTACAACGGCACCATCAGCTTCGACGGGGTGACGGACTCCATCGTCAGGAACAACCTGCTCTACCAGAACCACTGTGCCGGAATCTCACTGTTCGGGATTGACGGAGCGGCCGGGTCCCGGGACAACAAGATCTACAACAACACCGTGGTGATGGCCTCCGATGCCTACTATGCGGTGAACATCACCCAGTCGAGCGGAATTCCGCAGCCCACCGGCAACAAGCTCTACAACAACATCTTCTACCACCCGGATCCGAGTCACGGCTCCATCGCCATCTACTCGAGTTCGGTGCCCGGATTCGAGAGCGACTACAACGTGATGGTGGACAGCGTCAGCATTGACGAAGGAACCACCAACATCACGCTCGCCCAGTGGCAGAGTTACGGGTACGACACCCATTCGATCATCTCCACTCCCTCCGAACTGTTCGTTGACTCCGCCGGCAGCGACTACCACCTGAAGACCGGATCGCCGGCCATCGATGCGGGGACCGCTCTCTCGGAGGTGACGGATGATCTGGACGGCAATTCCCGCCCGCTGGGAGCGGCCTACGACATCGGCTGCTATGAGGCGGCCGGCTCCCCCGCGCCTCCGGTGGCGGATTTCTCCGGAAATCCCACCAGCGGCGCCGCACCCCTGGCGGTGGCCTTCACCGATCTCTCCACCAACTCCCCGACCTCGTGGTCGTGGGATTTCGGAGATACCGGAACCTCCACCGCCCAGAACCCAAACCATACCTACAATGACGCAGGCACCTACACAGTGGCCCTCACGGCCACCAATGCCGGCGGCTCGGACACGGCCACCAAAGCCGACTATATCACCGCCACGCAGCCATCGGAGGTGTACGTCTACCCTGACGACTGGAGCGCGCAGGACTGGTGTCCGGCAACTCTGGTCTCCGGCGGTCTCTCGGATCTCCAGTCTGATGATGATGGCTACATGGTGTTCAGATGCGACTCCGGCAGCCAGGAGATGGGGCTGACCTATCACTTCAGCACAGGCTATGAGCCCGCCGAGGTGAGCAAGATCACCGTGGAGTACCAGGCCCACGTCTCTGAATCCGACACCCCCAACTGGGTCTTCCTGATGTACGAGGGTGCGGTCAACAGCCAGAACTATGCGGAGATGTATGCTGGAGCCGCGAGCACGACGGATGAGTGGATCACCTGGTCCACCACCGATGCAGAGACTTACATGAGCAGTTCGGGCGACGTGCTGATCACTGGCTGCGGCTGTCCGCAGAACAGCAACATGTATGACGCATCCTTCGACGTGGTGAGACTGAAGTTGGACCTCGTCGGAGGAGGTCCGCAGCCTCCGGTGGCCGATTTCACCGG
>JALGTT010000161.1 GCA_029821235.1 Candidatus Hebobacteria bacterium
GTGGCGGAGATGCCCATCCGACAGCCGGCCTCCCTGGCATTGCAGTATCCGCGGACCGAGTCCTCGTAACTCCCTCTCCCGCCCAACAGTTTACGGTGCCGGTCGTGCACGTCGGCCGTTCCGTCCAGGGAGAGGTAGATGAAGACGTCATTCTCCGCCAGGAACCTGGCCATCTCCTCGTCTATGGCGATGCCGTTCGTCTGGAGCATGATGTCGGTGTTGTCCGCCTCCGGGCCGCTGCGCACCTGGGAGACGGCTGACATCACGGTATCGGGAGCCAGCAACGGTTCGCCGCCGAAGAAGACCAGGGTTCGGCGCTGGCCGCTTGGAATGGGGTCCAGTACGTGCTCGATCGCCTGCCGCGCGATCTCCGGGGTCATGCGGAGCCGCGCCTGCTCCCCCGGCTGCCTGACGATCCGGCAGTAGTCGCAGCCGAGTTGGCAGTCGAGGGTGACGAGCAGGTAGAGAGCCCGCACATCCTGGAGCCCGGTGCGCGGGGGAGCCATGGTCGCGGGGTCGAAGGCGGCATCGCCCGCGGAGATCACTTCTCGCACCTCGGGCGGCAGCGCCTCGGGCGCCGATCTCCCCGAGAGCACCTCTCTCACGAGTTCCGCACCCCTGGGCGTGCAAACCACCTGCTGCATGGTGTCGGTCCGATATACTACGGCCCCCGCCGGGTCGGTGACGGTGAAGAGATGGGTATGGGAATGTCCCGGAAATATCTCATGCGTAACCTGCTCATACGACATGCAAAGGCCTCCTATTTGCCAGGCTGCGCCGCCGTTCGAAGGCAGCGCAGCCTCACACCGGACCAATATCGAAGTCTTCAACAGGGTTTCCCTGAGGGGAAGTTGTCCCCTTCACACCCTATGTTGCAGACTTCCCACTATCGGCTGGTTTCAATCCGCTCTATGGCCGACAGCGGCCAAGGGAGCGCGCGGGATGGCGAAGGCCCGACTCCGTCAGCGAAGTCCTGCTCAATCGAGCAGAGGCTGGACGTGCTCCGGGGAGTAGCGGAGGCAGCGGTAGATGCTGCCGGAGCACTGTTCTTCGTGATAGGGGCTCACGAAATCCCACACCACCTGCTTGTCGGGCGTCACCTCGAAAAGACGGGCCTTGCTCCCCTCGCAGATGAGGGTGTTGCCATTGGGCAGCCGCTGGGCCCCGGAGATATATCTGCTGAGGAACTGTTCCTTCGGCTCCGAGGTGTACTCCCACTCGATCTCCTCGGTGAGGGGATTGACTTCGATCACCCGGGAGTAGCCCCGCAGGGTGCCGTTGTCGAAGATCAGGAGGTTTCCGTTTTCCAGCATGTGCGGCTTGTGCTGGCCGTCCAGCACTCCCGGGCCCCAGGCCCACACGACCTCGCCCGTCTCTCGCTCGATGACCCCGATGATGTCCACACTGCGGTAGGAGAAAACGATGTTCCCCGGCTTGAACCGGGGGCGCTTGCCGGCGGCTCGTTCCTTTTCGTAGGTGGCGTTGGGGGGGATGATCTGACATGTGTTGTTATGGGCCCAGTCGAAGGAAAATTCGCCGCGGACCCGCTCCTGGAAGTGTTCCCATCCCTCCGGCGGCAGAAGCGCCTCCAGTTCCGCCAGGTGCTCCTCTCCATGCCACTCCCACACCAGTTCCTTCTCCCGGGTGACCTCGATGATGTAAGGATGCCGCTTCAGTTCCGGGCCCAATTCAGGCCACAGGGAATCCCGAATGGTGTGGATCATCAGATTCCCGTTTTCGAGCACCTGGAAGTCGTGATCGGTCCGGCAGTGGTAGTGCCACAGCACATTGCTCTGGGGGTCAATCTCCCGTATGCCGGCGACCTCGATGCGGGAGCGGTCATGGGTGGGGTACAACAGGTTTCCGTTGGGCAGTAATCGCGCGTAGGACTGCACGGAGGTGGCGACATGCCAGACGTGGACAGGCCGCCCCTCCATGTCAATGAGGTAGATCGGCAGCCTCCGGTCACCCATGGGCCACGGCGGCTCGCAGGTCTCGCAGAACAGAGTATATCCCTGGTAGCACCGATCCGGCTGGTGGCAGGTCACACCAGTGGTCATGGGATCGCCTTCCGGCCCCGGCCGCGAGTGCGCGCGGGGCTCCAAGCCGTAGTCATCGCGCGCCCAGGTTAGCGCGCCCTGATGGGGCCGTCAATGCAACGCTCCAGGTAGTGAACGCAAGACGGAATGTGCCCGATTCCTGCGGGCTCTCGTCCTCTAGCCGGGGTGAGGCGCAACGGCAGGTCTGGAGGGATGCAGGCCGGGAGTGCGAAGGAGTAGAGGTGGCGGACGGGCATCGGCGCGGCAGTGTCGAGAGGGGATCGCATCCATGGCGTGGCGCATCGGGATAGACATCGGCGGCACCTTCACCGATCTCGTCGCTCTCCGGCCCGAGACCGGCGAACTGCGCGTGCACAAGACCCCGTCCACTCCCCCGAACTTTACGGAGGGCGCGCTGACGGCCCTCGCTGCTCTCATCCGGGAAGTGCCGCCGGAGCAGATCTCCGCGCTCTCTCACGGCACCACGGCGGCCACCAACGCGCTGCTGGAGGGCACCGGGGCGCGGACCGGGCTGGTCACCACGCAGGGATTTCGGGATCTGCTGGCGATCGCCCGTCAGCAGCGGCCCTCGCTCTACGACCTGAGCGCGCGCAAGCCGCCGCCCCTGGTGCCCCGTGAATTGAGGCGGGAGGCGCCGGAGCGGCTGCGCTTCGACGGATCCGTGGAGCGCCCGCTGGACCGCGAGGCGCTGAAGCGGGAACTGCTGCACCTCAAGCGGCAGGGGATAGAGGCGCTGGCGATCTGCTTTCTTCACTCCTACGTCAACCCGGCCCACGAGAGGCAAACTCTCGCGCTGGCCCGCGCCCTGCTGCCCGGTGTCTACATCACCGCCTCGTGCGACCTGCTGCCCCGGTTTCGCGAGTACGAGCGCCTGAGCACCACTGTCGTCAATGCGTATCTCGGTCCGCTGATGAGCCGCTACCTGGAGGAGTTGGGGGATGGGATCGCCGGGCTGGGGGTGAGCGCCTCCCCTCAGATCATGCAGTCCAACGGGGGACTCGCGCCGGTGGCGGAGGCGCGCCATCAACCGGCGGCCACCGTGCTCTCGGGGCCGGCGGCCGGGGCCGCGGCTGCGGCCGCGGTGTGCGCGCAGGCGGGAATCCCGCGCGCCATATCCCTCGACATGGGCGGGACCAGCACCGATGTCTGCCTGGTGGAGGCGGGACGACTGGAGGGCGCCCCGGGCCGTGAGGTTGGGGGCTATTCCGTGGAGTTGCCGGGGGTGGATGTGCGATGCATCGGGGCGGGTGGAGGCAGCCTCCTCTGGATTGACCCGGGAGGCGTACCACGCCTGGGGCCGGGGAGCGCGGGGGCCGACCCCGGCCCGGTCTGCTATGGACGCGGCGGGGACCAGCCCACCCTCACCGACTGCCTCGCGGTGCTGGGCAGGGTGGGGCCGGAGGGTCTGCTCGGAGGTGAGATGCCGCTGGAGGTGGAGGGCGCGCGGAGGGCGGTGGCCGCGGCCTTCGCGGAACCCCTGAACACCTCCCTGGAGCGGGCCGCCCAGGGCGCGGTGGAGTTGGCGGTGGCCGGCATCCGGGGAGCGATCGAGGGCATCACCGTGGCGGAGGGGCGGGACCCCAGGGACTTCGCGCTGATCGCGGGCGGGGGCGCGGGGCCTCTGCTGGCCTGTGAGGCGGCCGCGGAACTCGGCATCCGGGAGGTGATCGTGCCCCCGTGGCCGGGCAGTTTCTCGGCCTGGGGACTGCTCACCAGCGACTATCGCCGGGAATGGGTGAGGACCCGACTCCTGCCGGCCGCGTCGGAGAGCGTGGCCTTGTTGGAGGAAGAGTTCTCCTCTCTGGAACAGACGGCCCGGCGCTGGATCGCCGAGATGGCGCTCACCGATGTCTCCTGGTCGCTGACCAGGGCGCTCACCGCCCGCTACGCGGGACATACGAGTTGGAGATTCCGGCTCCCGGGCGCAGACTGGACGGGGCGCAACTGCGCGGACTGGTCCACGCTTTTCACCGGGCACACGAAAGGCGCTACGGGTACGCGCTGCCGGATTCCCCGGTGGAGTTCGTGGATGTGATGATGGTGGCCGTCGGCAAGGCGCCGGGGAAAGCGCAGTGGCGGCCGCCCGGCGCGGAACGCCAAGGGCGCAAGCCGCCGGCAGGAAGCCGCCGCGTCTTCCTGTCCAATGAGGCGGGCTTCGTCTCGTGCCCGGTCTATCGG
>JALGTT010000162.1 GCA_029821235.1 Candidatus Hebobacteria bacterium
GCCGTCGGCCGTTGGCTGGTGGAGTCGGAGGACCCGGAGCACGAGGAGGAACTGGCCGCGCTGCTCGCCGGGGTCTCGCAACTGGGGGTGTTCAAACCCTTCCTCGAGGCGCTCGACGACAGCGAGGATTTCGTCCGCCTGCGGGCGGCCTCGGCGCTCGGGCATGGACACAACCCGGCCGCGGTGGAGGCGCTCACCGCCCTGCTGAGCGACCCCGACGCGGAGGTGCGCGCCCAGGCGGCGGCCGCTCTCGCCACTCTGGACGATCCCCGCGCGGTGACGCCCCTGGCGCGCGCGGCGGCCGACCCGGAGACCTCGGCGAGTCTGGCGGCCATCTCCGGGCTGAACGAAGTTCTCGCCCGCCGCAACAACTGGCGCAAGGACTCCCTGCCCGCCGACTTCGACCAGGAGGCGGCCCTGGCGGAGGCGGAGCGAGCGGCACTGCTCGCCGCGGGGGATGAAGACCCGGCCGTCCGGGAGGAGGCGGCCAGGGCGCTCGCGGTCTTCGCCTCCACGGAGGCGGACGAAGCCCTGGTGGAACTCGCCCTGTCCGACGCGCGCGCCGAAGTGACCGCGGAGGCGACGCGTCAAATCGCGGCCTCCCATCGTCCGCGCCTCCGCCGCCTGCTGATCGCCGCGCTGGAGACGAAAGAGGAGACGCGGCGGGCGCGCGCGGTCTCCGTGTTGGGCGCGATCGGGGGAGCCGAGACCGGCCGGCTGCTGGTGGAGGCGTTGCACGATCCCTCCCCACAGGTGGTGGAGGCCGCGCTCACCGGGCTGGAGACCACAGAGGTGGACGGGATGGTGGACCGGCTCATCCCGGAGTTGCGCCACCCGGAGGCGCGGGTTCGCGCCGCGGTGGCCGCGCAACTCGGCCGGCAGCGCGCGCCGGAGGCGGTGGAGCCGCTGGTGGCCGCGCTGGGCGACCCGGAGGAGGAGGTGCGCGTGAGCGCCCTGTCCGCGCTCTCCCGCATGGGGGCCATGGTGCGCAAGCACCAGAGCGCGCTCGACGGACGGCTGGCAGATCCCAGCCCGCGCGTCCGCGCCGCCGCCAAGGCCGCCCTCGCGGCCTTGAGGACGGTATGGATGCAAACCGCCGACGCGGCCCAACTTTTCCCGGAGGGACCTCTCTCCTCCAGCGGCGCGGCGGCCCTGGTGGACATGGCCGCGGAGGGCGACCTGAAGCCCTTCCTCTGGGCGCTCAACAACACCGAGTCCGCGCAATCCCTCGCCTCCTATCTCTCCGGCCCGGGAAGCGGCAAGTTGCCGTCTTTGCTCTCCTCCCTCCGCCAGGCGAGCGAGTGGGACCGGGTGCGGGCCGTCGCCGCCCTCTCCGATGCGCTCAAGCACACCGGAGCCGCCGCCGGCTATCTCTCCCAACTCAAGGCGATCAACCCGGCGGCAAGGCTCACCGCGGTCGAGATCGCGGGAATGCTGGGCACCCCGGAGGCGGCGGGCGCGCTGATGGAGGTGCTGGAGCGGGATCCCCTCCCGGAGGTGCGCAGCAGCGCCGCCTCTGCACTCGGCGCCTTCCAGAGCGATGAGGTGCGGTCCGCGCTCCATCGCGCCCACGCGCAGGACCCCAATGAAGTGGTGCGGGTGGTGGCCGGGCGGGCCCTCGAACGCCCCGGCCGGGATGGTGAGCCGGGAACACCTCTCCCGGAGGCCGCGGAGGAGCAAGGGGAAGTCAACTGGGTCGAGCGCCTTCCCTCCGATGAACGTTGATCCCTGCGGCCCCGCGGCGATGTGGTCGCAGGGAACTGGTCGGCCTTGGGAGAAGTCAAAATCGCGTGCGCCACAATGGCGCACGTGTATTGCATCACCATTGCCACGACCTTGTGGTGCCTGCCGAGGCTGGAGACCGCCTTCCCTCTCGCGCGGGCCACGAGTGACCAGGTGAAGAAACACCTCGCGTACATAATTGGGCTGGCGGCGATCGGGCTGGCCGTGTTGACAGTGGTCCGCGGCGCGCGCCCACACCAGGTCGCCTCCGTGCGCGGGCAACTGGTGGCCTCGCCCGAGGGGTCGGAGCAATGGGTGGCGTGGATAGATGGGAAGGAGGGCGAGTGTCGTCTGGTCGCTGCTCGCATCCACGCGCGTACCGCCCGCGTGGTGCTGACAGCACCGGCGCTCTCCGGGCTGGTGGTATCCGGACAGACCGCCTATCTGACAAGGAGAGAAGGCCCGGAGAGCGAGTTGCTAAGGGTCGACCTGCCCTCCGGCAAGGCGGAGCGACGAGCGACGGTTTCCGCGCCGGCCGCCGAAATCGTCGTCGGAGAGAAATGGCTCTGCTGGAGGGAACACCGGCCGGCCGGCCTTCCCGGGGTGCCGTTCGTTGCGGCCGGGGTCCCGCTGAACGTGATCCGGGCGTGTCCAACGGAAGGGGGGAATCCAGCGCTCGTCGCCCCGGTGACCGGGGAGGCGGCCTTGCTCGGCATCGCTGGCGGAGCCGTCTACTGGGTCGAGCGTCAAGGAGTCAACGGCAGCCCCAGCACCTCCACCGTGGTCCGCCGCGCTGCCCTGCCGGGGGGGAAGCCGGAGACGGTGCTGGTGGAGCGGGGATGGCGTTCGGTGGCGCTCGCCGACGACGCGCTGGTGTGGTCCGCACCCTCGGCGGAGGCGGCCGAGCCGGATCAAGTCTGCGCTATCAAGCGACGGCCCCTCGACCGCGCGGAGACGGTGCTGATCGGGGACTGGATAGACCCGTGGGCGACCCTCCTCCCCTCTCCTCGCGGCCTCTACGTCCAGGACAGGTATCGCCTGTGGCAGTTGGGCGATCGGCGCCGCGACCAGCGCGCCCTGCACGAAGCTCCCATGGGATTCTCCGGCGGGATGGTCGCAGGGGACGAGGAATACGTCGTGCTCGCCTCGTCGGGCCGTCAGAAGCTCGCGGTGGTCCCCCTCACCCTCTGGGGGAAGATTCGGAGGTGCTTCCAGCCATGAGCAACCCGTCATTCCTCTCCGTCATCGGCGTGTCTCAGCTTCACCTCGCGGGGCGAGGACGTGCGCGCGAGCGGGAGGCAGGCAGGTGAAGAAGGATGTCTCCCCCATCATCGCCGCGGTGCTGATCCTGGCCGCCCTGGCCACTGTCCAGGTGGTGTACTGGCGGGGGCTCATCGGGAAAGGGCCTGAGCGGGCGCGGGACAATGTCACCCCAACGCGCGAACAGCCTGGCAAGCCGGCCGGGATGCAAGACATCCAGGTGGTCACGGTGGCCGGTTCCCGGGGGCCGGAGCCGAGGGATGCGGTCGGCGTGGAGGCGCTCTTCGACGGACCGGCCGCGGTGGCGGTGCGCGATTCCACCATCTACGTGGCGGACAGCAGGAATCACTGTGTGATAGCGATTCCCGCCGAGGGCGCGGTGAGCACGGTGGCGGGCAAGCCCGGTCAGGAGGGATACCGGGACGGCCCCGCGGCCGACGCGCTCTTCTCGTCTCCGGGCGGTGTGGCGGTGACACGCGACGGAAGCGTGCTGGTCTCCGACACCGGCAATCATCGCATCCGCCGCATTCGCGATGGAGTGGTCACCACCCTGGCCGGGGCCGCCACCGCGCGGGACGACCTCGGCCGTGAGACGGGTGGATACCGCGACGGTCCCGCTCTGGAGGCCCGGTTCCGCTATCCGGTGGGGCTGGTGGTGGATGAGCGCGGGGGAGTGTACGTGGCCGATGCCGGCAACCACAAGGTTCGCTATCTGAGCCCGGAGGGCGCCGTCACCACCGTTCCCACCGAGGAGGGCGGATACATGGAGGCGCCCACCTCGGTCGCGCTCACTGCGAACGGTCTGCTGGTGGCGGCCGACACCGGGGCCGGAAGCCTGTGGGTCGGCCGCCCGGGGACCCCCCTTCGCCAGTGGCGTCCGCCGGCGGATTCAGGTCTGACGAAACCCTCCGGCCTGGCCGCGGGAAAAGGGCCCGGGGGCCGGCCGGCG
>JALGTT010000163.1 GCA_029821235.1 Candidatus Hebobacteria bacterium
GCGCGCGCCGATCTGAAGGTGATAGACCGCGGCATCCAGCGGTTCTACGGGGAGAAGGACGAACTGGAGACGGCCTCCGCGCTGGTGGAGCCCGGGCTGGTGGTGCAGACGGACGCGCGCGCCGCCCCCATCGGGGGCGGGGAAGACGCACCCGCGGTGGCCCTGGTGAACGAGTTGATCGAAGCCGCCATCCTCTCGCGGGCGAGCGACATTCACGTGGAGGCGGGGGCGACCAAACTCCAGGTGCGGATGCGGGTGGACGGCGTGCTCTTCGACCACCAGAGTTTCCCGATGGAGCTCCATGCCCCGGTGCTCTCCCGCATCAAGATCATGGCCGGCATGGACATCGGGGAGCATCGTCTCCCCCAGGACGGCCGCTTCGACGCGCGGCTGCGGGGGAAGGTGTTCGACATCCGCGCCTCTGTGGTGCCGTCCGTGTTCGGGGAGACCGCCGTGCTGCGGCTGCTTCCCAAGAGTTCCACCGGGCTCAAACTCAGCGAACTGGGATTCGCCCCTGACCACCTGATGGCGATGGAGGAGTTGGTCCGCCGGCCGCACGGCATGATCTTCGCCACCGGCCCCACCGGATCGGGCAAGACCACCACTCTCTACGCCATCCTCACCCGGCTCGACCGGGTGGGGCGGAATGTGGTCACGGTGGAGGATCCCGTGGAGTACCAACTCACCCGCGCCACGCAGATTCAGGTCCACCCCAAGATCGGCCTCGATTTCGCCTCCGGCCTGCGGGCCATCCTGAGGCAGGACCCGGACGTCATCATGGTGGGCGAGATTCGCGACCTGGAGACCCTGCGGATGGCGATCCAGGCCGCTCTCACCGGACACCTGGTGCTCACCACGGTGCACTGTAACGACGCGGCCAGCGGCGCCTCCCGGCTGGTGGACATGGGGGCGGAGCCGTTCCTGGTGGCCTCCTCCGCCACCGTGTTCCTCTCCCAGCGGCTGGTGCGAAAGATCTGCGACAAGTGCAAGGTCGAGGATCAGCCGAGCGCCGAGGTGCTGGCGGCCCTGGGCATCGAGGACGGCAGTACGTTCTATCGGGGGCGGGGATGCGAGTACTGCCGCGGCACCGGTTACTTCGGCCGCACCAGCGTGTTCGAGATCATGATGGTCAACGACGACATATCCGCCGCCATCACCAGGAGGGAAACCGCCGGCGAGATCCGCCGCCTGGCGCGCAGCCTGGGGATGAGGAGCCTGCGGGACGACGCCATCGAGAAGGCCCGCCAGGGCGTCACCACCCTGGAGGAGGTGACGCGGGCGGTGTGGGTGCAAGAAGAGTAGACGCGGCGCGGGGCGCCTCAGCGCCCCGCCGGCCGCGCGCAGGATTGCGAGATGCTGACTGACAATGTGCTGGACCTGATCGGAAACACCCCGCTCATCCAGATCCAAGGAGGGCGGGTGTTCGCCAAGGCGGAGTTCCTCAACCCCGGCGGCAGCATCAAGGACCGCGTCGCCCTGGCGATGATCGAAGGGGCGGAGCGGGACGGCCGGCTGAAGCCGGACTCCATCATCTGCGAGCCCACCTCCGGTAACACCGGCATCGGGGTCGCGCTGGTGGGCCGCCTGAAGGGGTATCGGGTGCGGATCGTAATGCCGGAGGGAATGAGCGAGGAGCGCAAGAAACTGATCCGCGCCCTCGGCGGAGAATTGCTCCTCACTCCCGACGAGGAGGGAATCGCCGGGGCCGTCGAGCGGGTCCGCAAGATGGTGGAGGAGGACCCCCGGATCTTCGTTCCGCAGCAGTTCGAGAACCCCGACAACCCCCGCTGTCATTACGAGGAGACGGCGCGGGAACTCTGGCGCCAGATGAGCGGGGATATCGCGTGCTTTGTCGCGGGGGTGGGCAGCGGCGGCACCCTCCAGGGAGTGGGCAAGTTCCTGAAGGAGCACAAGCCGGGGGTGCGCCTGGTGGCGGTGGAGCCCAAGGGCAAGTCCGCCATCCTGGGGCACGAGCCCGGCCTGCACCAGATTCAGGGCATCGGCGACGGGTTCGTCCCCGCCATCCTCGACGTGTCGCTGGTGGACGAGGTGATCGAGGTGTCGGACGAGGACGCGATCGAGACCGCCCGCGAGTTGGGCCGGGAGTGCGGGCTGCTGGTGGGCACCTCGTCCGGGGCCAATGTGTGGGCCGCCAGAGAAATGGCGAAGAGAATCAGCGGCAACATCGCCACCGTGCTCCCCGACCGCGCGGAGCGCTACTTCAGCACCGCCTTGCTGTAGGGTGGGGACATCCCCGCGGTAAGAACCGGTGACAGGATGCGGTCATACGGCCGCAAGGCGCCACACGCCCGCCCTACAAGACGGTCGGCGAGAACTATCCCTTCGCGGGATAACCCACCGGCACGATGTACAATACCGCCTGCTCGGCAGGCAGCCCGAGCAGCTTCGCCGCCCGCCGGTCGTCGAATGCGCCCACCGGCACCGACCCCAGCCCGAGCGCCACCGCCTGGAGGTGGACGTTCTCGGCCGCGTGGCCGGCCTCCATGTGCACATACCTCTCGGCCCTCTCCCCGTACCGCGCCCGCGTACGCTCGTACACGGCCGCAAAGACGAGGCTGACCGGGGCCTGTCGCACTGAGCCCTGACCCAGCGCGGCCTCGGCGAGGTCGGTCCTCAGGTCGCGGTCGGATATCTGCACCAGGCGGTGGCTCCCCGGCAGGTAGTGGAACGCCCCGTCCGAGGTGACCACATAGAGTTCGAGCGGATAGGTCGCCCCCGCGGAGGGCGCGGCGCGAAAGCCGCGGGAGGAGTCGGTGACGCCCTGCGCGGCCCAGACCAGTTGGCTCACCTGCATCATGCTCAATCTCCGGTCGGCGAAGGCCCGCACCGAGCGGCGTTTCGCAATCGCCTCCTCCACCGACATCTTGCCGGCCGTGACCGGCTTCGGCAGCGAGATCTCCACGGTGCGCTTCGAGGAGATGGCCGGCCGCCCACACCCCAAGGCGATCGCCGCCATGGCGAGCGCGGACAGCCAGGCAATCGTTTTCCCGTGCGACGCGGTCATCGCCCTCACCCTCCCGTGGTTGGGATGCCGATGGGTTTCCGAACGGGGAGCAGATGTCCTGTCTCAGATGCACACCTCCCCCGGGTGCCCCCGGCAGGCCTATCAGCAGGTCGCATGCTGTGGAGAGGCGAAAGAATAGTGATGGTGCAGGCCCGGCAGACGGGCCTGCACCGCGTGAAAGGGCAGACTCTTCTCCACCGCGCGCCGGCTGGGCCGGGCAGGCGCGGATTCATTGAAAAACGTTGAGGTGTCCGGTCGTGGATTTCGAGGAAGTCAGCGCACAGTTGCAGTTGGGAGAGGAAGCAGATCGGCTGAAGGCTGGATGGGAGCGATCCCAGGCGGAGTTACCCGCAGACCCCGAGTTTCTGAAGCCGGATTTCGTGCTCTGGGCGTGCCGGGAGGTGCATCTTCCCGAGGATCTGGCGGAGGCGGGCGCGCGCCTGGCGGTGCGCATCGCGGAGAACGAGGCGCTGCGGCGGCTGGCCTGGCATATGCGATACCGCGTCTACGTGGCGCGGGATGCGAGTTGGGGCGAGATGAATGGGTGGCCGACGTTGGAGGCCGTGTTGGGGGAGGAGGCCGGACTGTTCTACCTGGTGATTCTGGTCTCCAATGTGCCTCAGATGCAGGAGCAGCACCGCCTGCATCAAGTGCCTCCCGAGGTGGTGCAGGCCACGCTCGAGGACGTCTCTCTCTGGGCCCGGCCGAAGCGGGGCGGCATTCGCGTCAACCTGCCCTGGCTTCAGAATCACCTCAGCGCCAACCTCTACCGATTGGGCCGGCTCCAGTTCCAGTTCGGGGAGTTCGACCAGCCCCTGCGGGCCTACCGGAACCGGAAGTCGGGGGTGGTGGTCGCGCTCTCCGA
>JALGTT010000164.1 GCA_029821235.1 Candidatus Hebobacteria bacterium
CGCCTCGGCCATCACGCTCACCACGTGTGCATGGTGGTGCTGCACCGGCACCAGGCGCACGCCGGAGAGCGACCGCGCCCACTGTGTGCTCAGGTAGCCGGGGTGGAGGTCGTGTGCGATCACCTCCGGCTCCACTTCGAAGAGCCGCTGGAAGTGCTCCACCGCCCGCGCGAAGTAGTCCAGCACCTCGGCGGTGTCGAGGTCGCCGATGTGCTGGCTGAGGATCGCCTCCCCTCTCCGCAGCAGGCAGAAGGTGTGCTTGTGGTATCCGCCCACCGCCAGCACGGCGGGAGGATCACCCGAGGACACCTCCAAGTCCACGGGCACCGCGCGCGGCACATAACCTCGCGCCCGGCGGACCGGAATCACCAGATCGCCCTCCACCCGCACCACCGAGTCGTCGCACGGCACCGCGATTTCGCGGTTGTGGGAGAGGATATGGTCGGCGATGCCGCCAAGTTTGGCGCGCGCCTCGTCGTCCCGGTGGACGATGGGCTCCTCCGCCAGGTTGCCGGAGGTCATCACCAGCGCGGGGGGCGACTCCGCCAGCAGCTCCGTGGGCGAGGCCGCCGCCCGGCCGGGCGGGCATGATGACGATGGGGCTCTCCGGCGAGGTGAGCAGCGCGGCCGCGGTGGAGGAAACCTCCGCCACCCGCCGCGCCTCCGCCAGGTCACGCACCATGATCGCGAACGGCTTCTGCCCGCGTCCCTTGCGGGTGCGAAGCCTCTCCACCGCCTCCGGGCTGCGCGCGTCACACGCGAGATGGTAGCCGCCCAGGCCCTTGATGGCGACTATCTTCCCCTCGGCCAGCAGACGCGCCACGCGGCCGATCAGCGCGCGGTCGTCTGCCGCAGGGCGGGCACTTGCATGCCCGCCATCCAATTGCAGATGCGGCCCGCACACCGGGCAGGCAATCGGCTCGGCGTGGAACCGGCGGTCCTCGGGATTCGCGTATTCGGCCCGGCACTCCGGGCACATCTGGAAGACGGACATCGTCGTCTGGGCGCGGTCGTAGGGGATACCCAGGACGATGCTGAAGCGGGGGCCGCAATTGGTGCAGTTGGTGAACGGATACGCGTGACGCCGGTCGGCGGGGTCGGCGATCTCTGCGGCGCAGTGCTCGCAGAGCGCGACATCGGGGGGGATGAGGGCGGTGGGGCGCTCCCCGGCGTCGCTGGTGATGATGTGGAACCCCGTCTCCCCGGTGGGGGACATCTCGGCGGTCGCCACCTCGCCGATGCGCGCCAGCGGGGGCGCCTCCGCGGACAGCCGGCGGGCGAACTCATCCACCGCCTCTGGGTCGCCTTCCACCTCTATTGCCACTCCCTCGGGCGTATTGCGCACCGAGCCTGCCAGGGAGAGAGAGGCGGCGAGCCGGTAGACGAAGGGGCGGAACCCCACCCCTTGTACGGTGCCGCTCACCAGCAGTTGACGACGAACCCTTCTCTCCATTCTCACGTTACCTGCGCGCGGCCCTGCCTCCGGGACGGACGCGCTTACTGATTCGCCGCGGCCGCCCTCAGGTCCGCCCCCGGTCTCCGCCACTGCGGGAGCGGGCGGGCCAGCGTGAACAGTCTTACCTCCGCGGCCTCCGCGCGGCGCAGGACGCGGGCGCACTCCACAAGCGTGGCGCCGGTGGTGAACAGGTCGTCAATCAGCAGCACCCGCTGTCCCGCGATCTCCTCCTGGAGGCGGGGTGCGAAGGCGTCCCGCACATTGGCGCGGCGGGAAGCCGGCGGCAGTTCGACCTGGGGGAGCGTGGGGCGAACGCGGTCGAGCAACCGTTTCACGGGCCTCGCCACCGCCTCCGCCACCTCCTCGGCCAGCAGCGCGGACTGGTTGAATCCCCGCTCCCGCAGGCGGGAGGGATGCAGGGGAACGGGGCAGACCACGTCCACGTTCTCCACCTCCAACTCGGCCGCCAGCCCCCGCTCCAGTGCCTCGCACATCAGCCCGCCCAGGGGCGCGCCCAACACCATCTGGCCGTGGTACTTGAACCGATAGACGGCCTGCACCAGGGGGCCGGTGTAGTAGGCCGCGGCGCGGGCCCGGGCGAAGGGCCGCCGGCCGGAGCGGCAGCGCGGGCAGGTGGGAGCGGCCTTGGCGAGGGGGTCGAAGGGTTCGCCGCAGACCCGGCACACCGGCGGCTCCACGAACTCGATCTCGGACCGGCACTCCGCGCAGATGGGGGCCGCACCCAGCCGCCCACAGGCCTCGCAGCGGGGCGGATAGAGCAGGTCGAGAAAGCCGCGCACGAGTGGATGCATGTATCAGTTCTTCACCAGTAGGGGAACGGTCCCTGTCTCTCCGCGCGAGATTCCCACGGTCCTCACCGCGATGGCGGGGCAAGAAGTAGGGGGCCGCGCCTTGCGGCGCGGCCCCCGATGTTCGCTGCTCTCAGCGATAAGGTGTGCTAACTCTTGTCGTTCTTGTCGTTCTTGGCGCCGCTCTTGGCGGGCGCCTTGTCCTTCCCGGACTCGGAGGTCTCGGCTTTCTTGCGGCCCTTGCTCGGGTAGTCGGTCACGTGAAAGCCCGATCCCTTGAAGATGATGCCGACCGGATGGAACACCTTGCGGGCCCGCCCCCCGCATTCGGGGCATCGGGGAAGGGAGCGGGCAGTCGCCTTGCGATAGGCCTCGAAACCATGGCCGCACTCAGTACATTGGAAGTCGTAATAGGGCATGATTGATGTGACAGGGTCAGCCTGCCTGCTACACCTCCTCTACTGTCAATCCTCTTCGTGCGATATGGAACGGCAGCACGGTGGCCCCCGCGCCCTGAAGCGCGGCCTCCACCGCCTGCCGGGTTCCTTCGCGGACGAACGTTATCATACACCCTCCGCCCCCCGCTCCGCAAATCTTGGAGGCGAGGGCCCCCGCCCCCTTGGCCGCCTCCACCATCCCGTCGATCTCGGGGGTGGTCACCCCTTCGGCAAGTTGTTTGCGGGCCTGCCACTCCTCGTCCAGCAACTCCGCGAACCGCTCGAGGTCGAAATCCAGCAGCGCTTCCCTCATCTCCGAGGCGATCCGCTTGATGGTGTGCATGGATTCCCGCGAGCGGCCAGAGTCCTCGATGAACCGCTTCATCATCTCCCAGTTGTTGGTCCCGGAGAAGTGGGAGGCGCCCGTGAAGCTGAGCACGACGCGCTCCTCGAACTCCCGCAAACGCCCCTCCTCCAGAATCAGCGATTCCTGTGACCATCCCCGCACCCCGAAATGGAAGGCGTTGACTCCCCCGTACACCGCCGCCAGATAGTCCTGCTTGCCGGTGGGAATGGCGATCACCTGGGCCTCCAGATTGGCCCCCAGGTCCACGAAGTCGGCGCGCGGCGTGTCGGTGGCATTGATGGCGTCGAGGGCCCCGCTGAGCGCGATCAGCAGAGACGATGAGCCTCCCAGGCCGGAGCCGTGGGGGGCGAGGTTGTTGGTGGTGACGTTGACGCCGGTGCGGGGCGCGTAGAACTTCACCACCCTCGCCACCAGGCTCAACTCCTGGTCGAGGGGCAGGTCCGCCAGCGAGGGCGCGCTCAGCGCCGCCCCCGTATCCTCGGATACCAGGTGTATCTCGCGGTCCTTGCGGGTCTCGATGCGGACCCTGCTCCACAGGTCAATCGCCGCATTGTTGGTCACCCCGCCCTCGAGAAACAGATAGAGCGGATAGAGGTCCAACGTGCCCCCGGAGAGGTCAATGCGGGTCGGTGTGCGTGCTTCTACGATCATCGCCCTTTCTCCTCACGTAATGCGGGGCAGAGTGCCCACAGGTGCCAAACAGAGGGGAGAACGGAAGCTCGGTCGGGGCCATAGTGTAGCGTTGGGTTGTCCGGGCGGTCAAGGACTGACAACCACTACATGACCTCTGGGCTCGCCACGAGAGTGCCAACATTCGCCCTGGCGGACAGAGACCGCCGCGGCATCCGGTGCCGGCGAGGAGGAGGGCGGCCGCCGGCCTCCGTCTGCCTACTCGTTGTACTGATAATTGATTGTATGGCCGCACCGCAACGGGGTAGCATAGTGGCCGATTGGCTATGTGGCTGCACGATCCACATCCAAGTCAAAGAACTTATCGAGACTGGAGGTAGTAACTGATGTATTCGGACTCTGATGGTCGTCCTTCTCTCTGTGAAATGGTGGAGGCGCGTTTCACAGATCTCCCGGGCCGCGTAAAGGCGATGGCGATTCCCTTGAGCGCTCCCGCCGACGACCCCGCGCGAATCGCGCAGGACCCGGCGGTGGCGGCCGGCATCGGCGTGGACGGATCCCGAACGGAGAATACGCGCCCTTCCCACTCTCCCCCCGAGGCCGCCTGAAGGCCGTGCTGGCGGAGCACCTGGGGAAGGGACAGCGAATCGACATCAAGCCGGAGCTGGAGTTCTATTTTCTCTCCCCGGATGCCGGGCCGGCCGATGACGCGGGGTATCTGGACGTATACCCCAGGGACGAAATGCCTCAGCACATGGATCGTCTTTACCGCACCTTGAAGGCGATGAAGATTCCCGTGGAACGAGTCCACCACGAGAACGGGCCGGGGCAGGTGGAGGCGGAGCTGGATTTCGCGCCCATCCTCGCCCAGGCAGATCATCTCTTCGCCGCCAAGGCGGCCGTCCGCGCCATCGCGCACCAGGCCGGCCTGCGGGCGTCCTTCCTCCCCAAGCCCTTCGCGGGCATCGCGGGCAGCGGCATGCACATCCATCTCCGTCTCTTCGAGGGTGAGCGCAATCTCTTCGGCGCGGGCCCGGGAGAGTTGTCCGAAACGGCGAAGCACTTCGCGGCCGGCCTGCTGGCCCATGCCCCGGCGCTCACCGCCGTCTGCAACCCCAGCGTCAACTCTTACAAGAGGCTGGTGCCGGGACAGGAGGCGCCGGTCTACATCTGTTGGGGAGAACGGAACCGGTCGGCGCTGGTGCGCGTGCCGCTCTTCACCGACCCGGCCAAGGCCGCCATCGAGTTTCGCTCCCCGGATGCCACCGCGAACTTCTACCTGGCGCTGGCCGCGTTGGTGAGCGCGGGCATGGACGGGGTGCGGCGGAAGGCGGCCCCGCCCGAGCCGCGGAGCGAGGACGTGTACGCGCTCTCGCCCGCCGACCTGGAGCGATTGGGCATCGCCCCTCTGCCGGGCAACCTGGGAGAGGCGCTGGACGCGCTGGAGCGCGATGAGGTGGTGCTGGAGGCGCTGGGGGAGCAGGTGGCGCCCCGGTTCCTTGACCTCCACCGGGCGGCCTGGGATGAATACCTCCATCAGGCGGTCACCGACTGGGAGCTGGAGGCCTACGGGGAACTCTGACCCTTCCCCGCGAAAGAGGCGTGGTCGAGAGGGAAGGAGGGGCGCCTGAGAGAAGTCCTTTTCCGTCTCTCGACCGCGCCTGGGTGAAGGGGGTTGCAATCATGGTCTGGTCTCCCGCGGCCGTGTCCGCGCTGTTGGCCGCCGCGCTGGCGGTGGCGGCCGTGCTCTATCTGGCGTTCGCTCCGGGGAGGAAGGCGCGCCTGAAGCGTCTGGGCTCTCTGGTCACGCTGCTTCACGTCTCCGATCCCCAGGTCCGCGCGGAGGCTCTGGAAAGGTATCATGCGCTCTCCTCCCGCGACCGCGCCACCGTCTCCAGGCTGTTGCGCAAGGAACTGGCGGCCAGTGCGCGCGGAGGCAGCACGCCCCCGCAACAGTTGATCACCATCTGGTTCATCCGCCAGATCCTCGCCCTGCTGGTGGACAGCCGCGCCGCTGTCCGGGCGGACGCGGCAAGGGCTTTGCGCGCCCTCCTCGCGCGGGACCCCCGGGGCGCGAGGCAAGGCGAAAAGGAAGACACTCCCGTCTCCCCTGCAGTCATCGCCGCGGTGGAGTTGGCGGGAGGCCGCGCCCTCTCCGGGGGAAGAGAGGACCGGCAGCAGACGCGGGTGCTGGCCTTCGCGGAGATGCTGGAGGCGGGTCTGCGCCCGCTCGCCCTCAGCGTGCAGGCGGTGGAGGGAATAGCCGACGAGGCGATGGAGCCGCTCACCTCGGCCCTCAGGGACCGCAGCCCGCGCGTCCGCCGCACCCTGTGTGAAGTGCTACCGGCGGTGGGGGGAGAGAAGGCCGTCGAGCTGCTCTTGCCTCTTCTCCAGGACCCCAGCGCGGAGATACGCGCGCGGGCCGCGCGCGCGCTGGGGGAGATCAAGGACCGCGCCGCGGTGGACCCGCTCATCCAACTGCTGCGCGATCCGGCGCCTGGGGCGCGGGCGGCGGCCGCCTCGGCCCTGGCGGAGATCGGCTCGCCGCGCGCCTGCTCCGCCCTGATCGAGGCGCTCGAGCAGGAATGCCGCAGAGACGACTCGTCGGAGGAGGCCGCGGCCGCGCTGATCGAGGCGATCGACGGCGCCCGCCCGTCTCTGACCGCCGCGCTCGCCGCTCTGCCGCGGCCCATCGCGGCCCGCCTCGCCCGCGCGCTGGAGAGTTCCGGAGCCGTCGGCCGTTGGCTGGTGGAGTCGGAGGACCCGGAGCACGAGGAGGAACTGGCCGCGCTGCTCGCCGGGGTCTCGCAACTGGGGGTGTTCAAACCCTTCCTCGAGGCGCTC
>JALGTT010000165.1 GCA_029821235.1 Candidatus Hebobacteria bacterium
GCAGGTCGCTCCCTGACCCACCCAGCTCAAGCATTGGTCGCCCCTTGCTGAATGGCTAAGTGCCGATCTGGTAATCGGCCAGGTATTTCTGCTGCTCGGGAGTGAGAGAGTCTATGGATATGCCCATGCTCTCCAACTTCAGCCGCGCCACCTCTTCGTCGATCTCCCGCGGCACGGTGTGAACCCGCTTGTCCAGGCTCTTTCCCTCTCTCACCAGATAGGCCGCGCAGAGGGCCTGGTTGGCGAAACTCATGTCCATCACCGAGGCCGGGTGGCCCTCGGCCGCCGCCAGGTTGACCAGCCTCCCCTCGCCCAGCAGATACAGCCGCCGCCCGTCCGGCAGGGCGAACTCGTCCACGCTCGGGCGCACGCGCCGCTCGGAGGCGGCCATCTTGCGCAGCGCGGCGATGTCGATCTCGATATCGAAGTGGCCGGAGTTGCAGAGGATGGCGCCGTCCTTCATCACCTCGAAATGCTCGGCCCGCAGCACGTGGCAGCAGCCCGTAACGGTGACGAACAACTCTCCCCAGGCCGCTGCCTCCGCCACCGTCATCACCAGGTGGCCGTCCATGGCGGCCTCCAGGGCGCGCAGCGGATCCACCTCACACACGGCCACCACCGCGCCCATGCCCTTGGCGCGCATCGCCACCCCGCGCCCGCACCACCCGTATCCGAACACCACGAACCGCCGCCCGGCCAGCAGGACGTTGGTGGCGCGCAGAATCCCGTCAATGGTGCTCTGTCCGGTGCCGTAGCGGTTGTCGAACAAGTGCTTGGTGTTGGCGTCGTTGACCGCGATCACGGGATAGCCAAGGGCGTCGTTCTCCTCCATCGCCCGCAGCCGGATGACGCCGGTGGTGGTCTCCTCAGACCCGCCCAGCATGTCTCCCAACTTCTGCGGGTGTTTGTCGTGGAGCGTGCAGACGAGGTCACAGCCATCGTCCATGGTGATCTGGGGGTTCTCCGCGATCACCGCCTCGATGTGCTGGTAGTAGGTGTCGTTGTCCTCCCCGCGGACCGCGAACACCGGAATGCCGAGTTCCACGGCCAGCCAGGCGGCGACATCGTCCTGGGTGCTCAGCGGGTTGGAGGCGCAGAGCGCGACGTGCGCGCCCCCGGCCTTCAGGACCGCCATCAGGTTGGCCGTCTCCGTGGTGACGTGGAGACAGGCGCCCAGCCTGACCCCGGCAAGAGGCTGTTCCTTGGCGAACCGCTCCTTCAACTTGCCCAGCACGGGCATGTGGCTGCCCGCGTACTCGACCCTCAGTCCGCCGGCCTCCGCCAGGGAGGCGTCCGTTACGTCGTAGTTCATGCCGTTTTCTCCTCGGCCGTCACGCCGGCGCGCGCGGAGACGAACTCTCGAATCACACTTCCCACCCGGTCCACCTGGTCATCGGACAGTTCCGGGAAGATGGGGATGGAGAGCACTTCCTTCGCCAACCGCTCTGCGACGGGGAAATCGCCCTTTTGATACCCCAGGAAGCGATATGCTTCCTGCAAGTGCAATGGAATCGGGTAGTAGATCGCCACCCCGATTCCGTTGTCCCTCAGGTGCTGATGCAGCCGGTCCCTCTCCGGTGAGCGGACCGTGTAGAGGCAGTACACGTGGGAGCCGTCCCTGCTGCCCGCGGGCAACTCGATCCCGCAGTCCGCGAGCAGGCTGCGATATCGCTCCGCGTGCTTGATGCGGAGTTGGTTCCACGTGTCGAGGTGAGGGAGTTTCACCCTCAGAATCGCCGCCTGCACTTCGTCCAGCCGGCTGTTGAACCCTACCGTGGGATGGGAGTACTTCTGTCCCCCGAGCACCGACGCGTCGGCCTGCTGCCGCAGCAACAGCACCCGGTCGGCCACCTCGTCGTCATTGGTGATGACCATGCCCGCGTCCCCGCAGGCCGCCAGGTTCTTGGTGGGATAGAAACTGAAGCAGCCGGTGGCCCCGATGGAGCCCAGCATGGCGGCGCCCCAGCGCCCTCCGGCCGCCTGGGCGACATCCTCCACCACATGCAGATGGTGGGCGCGGGCCATCTCCATGATCGGCTCCATCGGCACCGCCTCCCCATAGAGGTGGACGGGGATGATCGCCTTTGTCTTGGGGGTGATCCTGCGTTCGGCGTCGGCGGGGTCCATGTTGAAGCCGCCGGCCACCGAATCCACGAACACCGGCCGCGCGCCAAGATGACACACGGCGGCCGCAGTGGCGGTGTAGGTGAAGGTGGGGACGAGAACGTCATCCCCCCGGCCGATGCCCAGCGCGGTGAGGGAGAGCATGAGGGCATCGGTGCCGGAGGCGACCCCGATGGCGTGCTTCACGCCGAAATACTCTGCCGCCTCCTCCTGGAAGGCGTGGACATTGGGGCCCATGACGAAGCGCCCGCTGGCAAACACCCGCCGCAGGCCTCGCACGAGTTTCGCCTCCAGGGCTTGGTGCTGCGCCCGGAGGTCAATCAGGGGAACGGTCGGTGGTGCATTGGTGGGCTGTGAACTCTGGTGCATTGCGCGCCCTGCCTCCTTGCGGACTGTGTCTTGGCGCGACATGACTCCGCCCCTGTCCTCCCTGCCAGCAGACATCAGGTTCCGTTCTCTGCGCGTGCTTGGAACAGCCGGTGGTCGGACTCGAACCGACGGCCGGCGGTTTACGAAACCGCTGCTCTGCCACTGAGCTACACCGGCGTGCCTTTGACAATATCACAGGCCTCGCGCTGGTGTCAACGCGGCCGGCGCGGAAGGGAGGGAGGGTGTGAGATGTCGTATCAAGTAGTTCAATGGGCGGTCGGCCCGAGGGGGCCGGAGTCCTCCACGAGATGCCATTTGCCCCCGCCATCGCGCGGCGGGCGACGAAGGATGCCATGTCTGAAGAACGACCGAAACTGAGACCTCTGGAGATGATTCCCGTACAGGCGGGAGGGCGGCGCGCAGTGCTGCTGCGCGATCCCCGGCGACTGTCACAGGCTGAGATGGTAGTTCCGGCCGACATCGCTTTCCTGCTGAGCAAGTTCGATGGACAGCACACCGTCCGAGAGGCCCAGGTGGCCTACGTGCGCCGGTTCGGCACACTGCTGACCATGGAGAAGTTGGGCCAACTCCTGCGTCAACTTGAAGACGCTCACTTCTTAGACACGGAGGGGTTCAAAAGGTTCGAGGGGGAATTGGCGGAGGAGTTCAGGTCCCGGCCGACGCGCGCCGCGGCCCACGCGGGCCGCTCCTACCCGGAGGGCGCGGGGGAGTTCACCCGCCTGTGGCAGGAGCGGCTGGCGGGAGCCGCGCCGCCTTCGGACTTCTCCCTCGACCCCCACCGCCCGGCGCTGATCGTTCCGCACTATGACCTCAACGGCGCGGCGGACTGCTACGCGGCCGCGTATGCCGCCCTGGCGGAGGCGCCGCAGCCCGAGGTGGTGGTGATCCTCGGCATCGCCCACAGCGGCGGCGGGGCACCTTTCACCCTCACCCGCAAGCCGTTCGAGACCCCCTTCGGGGCGCTCGAGGCCGACGAGAAGGTGATCGGGAAGTTGGAGTCCGGGGCCTCCGGCGACCTCTACGCGGAGGAATTGCTGCACCGCGACGAACATTCGATCGAGTTTCAGGCCGTACTGCTCCACTTCTTGTACCGGGAATCATCCTCTCCCCCGCGCATCGTGCCCATCCTCTGCGGGGCCTACCATCGGAGCGAGGGCGAGGCGGCCGGTCCCGGCTCCGCCGACGCCTTCCTCGATTCCCTGCGGACGGCCCTGGCGGCCGATTCGCGCCCCATTGCGGTCATCGCCTCGGCCGATCTCAGCCACGTGGGGGCGCGGTTCGGAGACGTTCCCGTCAACCCGGTGGTTCTGGATCTCTCGCGGCGGCACGACATGGCTCTCCTGGAGCGCGCGCAGG
>JALGTT010000166.1 GCA_029821235.1 Candidatus Hebobacteria bacterium
GCCCTCCAGCACCCCGAAACTGCGCTCCCGCAGGGCCCGAGCGAACTGAGGGGTGAGGTTGTGGGGAGCGGCGATCGCCTCCGCGGTCTCCTTCGCCCTCCCCAGGTCGCTGGAATAGATGGCGCTTACCATCATCTTCGACAGTCGCTCTGCCGTCAGGCGGGCCTGTTCTCTTCCGCGCTCGCTGAGCGGCGCGTCCTGCTGGCCCTGCACCCGGCCCTCCCTGTTCCAAGTCGTCTCCCCGTGTCTCACCAGCAACAGCGTGGCTTCCCGGCTCTGGTCCTCCATTCCGGCCTCCAATCCAATGCGATTCTCAGGTTCCTCCCCTACCCCAAATCTCCCGGCTGATTCCAGGCCAACTGGGTGCCGTCCCTGGCCACCTGTATTGCACCCATCCTCACCCCCCGCGCCCGGCTCACCTTTCCAGGCCAACTGGGTGCCGTCCCTGGCCACCTGTATTGCACCCATCCTCACCCCCCGCGCCCGGCTCACCTCCTTCAGCGGCGTGTAGATGTGCAGGCGGCGGGCGGCGAAATCCACCCGCTCCACGATTCCCAGCCCGAGCGTCTCCCCCTGTTCCCCCAGCAGCCCCGCCAGACGATTCTCCAGCGCGCTCACTTCACAGGCGACCGCGCGCCCCTCGAATCCCTCGCCCAAGGCCCGCAGAGCGCTGCTATCGAGCCGGCCCGACACCACCACGAACAGTCCCTCGCCGCCCCATTCCGCGTGCACCACCTCGCAACCGAGCATCTCCTCCGCGTGGGCCCTGACGTGCCCGGGGGCCGGCTCGCCGGCGCCCAGCGCGGTATTCTCCAGGGGTAGGTCCTCCCACGAGACCTCCATCGTGTGCCCGCCCGCGAGGTAGGCCGCGAGGTGTCGCTGGCGGCGCGCGGCCCGCTCTTCACGGGTGCGGGGCTTCACCTTTCGCGAGCAGGCCAGCCGCACCACCCGCGGCCGCCTCCTCCGTGCATAGGCGGCCAGCAGGTGCTCTGCCTCCTCGTCCCTCTGGAGGGCGATCACGACATCGGCCCCGGTCAGGCGCACCTTCGCCGACTTGAGCCCTCTCCCCGCCGACCCCGCGATCAGGCCGGTGGTGTCCACCACCACCGTCTCCGCGCCGGCCGCGCGCGCGGCGGCCGTCATCACCGCGGCGCTGGTGGCGCACTGCAACAGGTGCCCCTTGGGCGAGGGTGAGCCCACGAAATCGAGCGCCGCCAGGGGAATGTCCTCACAGCCCCGGATCTCGCCCTCCACCATCCCCAGGCTGACACAGGTGGGCGGGCCGATGCTCGCCTGGCCGATATCCGCGTCCACCACCGCCGTTTTCCGCCCGGCCTGGTGCGCCTCGGCCGCCAGGATGGCGGCGAGCGTGCTCTTTCCCGAGTCCACGCCCCCGATCAGCAGCAACACGCCGCCCTCTCTCGCCGCCTCCAGGGCGGGTTCCCATGAATCCGGCACATCCCAGGGAGATTGAACCTGGCCCACGCAGCCCCTCGACCGTGTCTTTGCTGAAGTGCTGTTTAGCCCCGCGCGGCCGTTTTTCCTGCGGGGCGGTCGCTAGGATCGGCCCCGAGGTGAGTGAGGGGACGGAATTTGAGAAAAGGGAGAGAGGGGCGCCTCGCCCGGCAGAAGCCGGGCGAGGCGTTGGTCTGGGTCTAGACGTACAGTTCGCGAGACAACTGCTTCCGATAGCTCCGGGTCAACTCGTCGTCCGGGCCCAGAATAGAGAAGATGCGAACCATGGCGTCCTTGGGAGCGGTCTTGTCGTGCTTGCGCTCCCGCCGCACCAGGGCCAGGAACTGCTCGAGTGCCTCCGCGTACTCTCCGCGCGCGGCCAGGCAACACGCCCACGCGAAGCCGGCCTTGCGGTCGTCGGGGTCATCCGCGTGTCTGCGTTCGCAGGCCTCCATCCCCCCGGCGGCCGCACACTGTTCGAGGAACCAGATGCGCCCCAGGAGAGCGTCCGCCTCGGCATCTCCCGGCGCGGAGGCGGCAGCCTTGGATGCCAGCTCCTTGGCCTCCTGGTATGCGCCGCGGTCGAGAGCGACCTCCGCCAAGCGCAATGAAGCCCGCGGGTGATCCACATCCACCTGCCGCGCCTCCCGATACTTCGCCTCGGCCGCCTCCAGGTCTCCCGCCTCGGCCAGCCGGTCTCCCTCTGCCACCAGTTCGTCCGCCGGAGAGGGCAACAGCGCGGTGAGCTGCCGCCTGACCTCTGATTCGGGAAGCGCGCCGACGAATTCGCCGATGACGCGGCCGTCCTTGAACACTTTGACGGCAGGTATCCCGGTTATCCCCCATCGGGAGGCGATTGCCATATCCTCCTCGATGTTGACCTTGGCCAGGCGCGCCTGGCCGTCCAACGAGGCCACCACTCTCTCCAAAATGGGCCCCAGCATGCGACAAGGCGCACACCAAGGCGCCCAGAAGTCAACCACGATAGGCCCCTGCCGGGACGCCTCCAGCACCTCTGTATCGAAGCCGCCGGGCTTCACGTCGAATATCACGTCCGCCTTGTCACTCATCCTCTACACCCCTCGGGTCTTTTCTCTCGGTATCCGGGGCCGGCCGTCGGTGTGCGCCGACGGCCGGGCCGTTCACATTGCTCTCGTCTCCGGTTTCGGCGGAGGCGAGAGCCTTTATCATATAGTATCCGAATACCTGCATATCATACCAAAAGGCGGTCGTGCTGTCAAAACCCGCCATACCCCTTCTTTCGGGCGCCTTGCCTGTCAGGGCGGAGCGGGGTAGAATACCGACAATGTCCAGCTCTGCGTGGAGAAAGGTACAACTCGCACTTGTCGGGCTGTTCGTCGTCGCCGTCCTAGCGTGGTGGCTGACCAACCCGCGCATCAGCGACGAGCAGCAGATCTTGAACCTGGTGGCGAAGGCGGAGCACGGTGTGGAGACGAAGAACGGCCGGGAGATCATGGAATGTGTGGCTCCGGACTACAAGGACTCCTCCGGGCTGGACCGGACGGAGATACTGAAGATGGTCAACAGTTGGGTGCGGAGTTCCGACCAGGCCGAGGTGACGGTCCAGGAGCCGCAGATCAAGGTGGACGGATTCACCGCGGTCGCAAGACTCGACGTGCAGGTGTACCTGGAGAGCGAGGGGCGGGCCTTGCGGCCGGTGAACGCGGAGCTCGAGGTCACCTTCGAGAAACAATGGCGGAAGTTGCGGCAGGTCTGGCTGGTGAAATCGGTAGAGGGCGCGGCCGTGCTCACCGCGCCCGAGGACTTTCTATAGCAAGCAGAGAGCGGACGTGGACGAGATAGAACTCGACTTGGGCGATTCATATGAGCGGCAGCGGATGATCGCGCACCACCAGCGCATGCGCGCGGAGGATGAGCGGCGCCGCCACGAGGACCTGGAGCTCCAGTCCCAGACCGCCTACCTGCGCATGCGCCTGGGCGATTTCTATATCCGCACCGGCAAGATCGACCGCGCGCTGGGCGAGTACCGGCGGGCGATCAAGATGGACGGGCGGAACGCGCTCTTTCGCACCCGGCTGGGCGATACCTATGCCCTGAAAGAGATGGTCCAGCAGGCAATGAAGCAGTATCGCATGGCCCTGGAGTGCGACCCCGAGTTGGCCGAGCCCCGCGTCAGCCTGGGCGACCTCTACTGCCGGTTCGGCATGTTCAACCAGGCCCTGGAGCAGTACCGGATCGCCGCGGAGATGGAGCCCACCCGCGCCTTCTACCGCTACAAGGTGGCCTCCGTGCTGGCCACCAACGGGCATCTGGAGGAGGCGGTGCAGGAGATGCGGATCGCGGTCTCCCTCGATCCCGCCGAGGCCTTCTACCATTTCCGTCTCGGCGACTTCCATCTGCGCCTGGGGAACCTCGACCAGGCCTGCGAGGAATTGCGCACTGCCTCCGAACTGGCTCCCTGGGACCCCTACTATCTGGTCCGCTACGGCGGAGTCAGCCTCGCCCTGGGCCACATCGTGGAGGCGATAGACGCCTTTCGCAGCGCGCTCGAAATAGACCCCGGAAACCGCTGCTATCGGGTGCTGCTCGCCGACGCGCACGACCGGGCCGGCCTGCGGCAGGAGGCCGACCGGCTGCTGCGCCAGGTGGGGGAATTGAACAGTTACGAGATGGAATTCGTGGGGCGGCGGCGGATGGAGTTCCACGGAGACGTGGGGAACCTGGACGCAGAATGAAGGTCGTCACCCTCACTCTGGGCGCGCTGGCCACAAATTGCTACCTGGTGTTCGCGCCGGACCA
>JALGTT010000167.1 GCA_029821235.1 Candidatus Hebobacteria bacterium
GGTCGCGGAGACGGACAGTTGGGGGGACAACATCTCCGGCGCGGGCATCAATCCCGCGGACCCGGACAACGTGATCCTCACCGGCTGGATGACCTGCAACGTCACCGAGGACGGGGGCAAGTCGTGGCGGGCCTGCCACACCCGGCCGGCCCCCGGCCAGGGCGAACCCGGCCCCGGCGCCCGCTGGGTGAACAATGGACTGGTGGTCACCACGGTCTGGCACTACTACATAGACCCCTTCCAGCCCAATCGTCACTACATCGCCTACACCGACATCTGCTACGCGCGCTCGGAGGACGCGGGGAAGACCTGGTACTGGCCGCGGCAGGACGTCTTCACCAACACCATCTACGAGATCGCCTTCGACCCGGAGGCGCCGGGGAAGATGTGGGCCGCTCTCGCGAGCCTGCACGACATCCCCAACATGAACGTCATCTCCGGCCGGCACTATTGGAAACGGGCGAGAGGGACGGTGGGCGTGAGCGAGGACTTCGGGGTCACCTGGCGGGAGACCTCCGAGGGACTTCCCGGAAAGCCGGTCACCTCCATCGTGCTCGATCCCAACAGCCCCAAGGAAGCGCGCACCCTCTATGCCTCGTGTTTCGAGGCGGGGGTGTACAAGTCCACCGACGGCGGAAAGACCTGGGTGGACAAGTCGCGGGGCCTGGGCGGAGAGGCGGGAAACCTGCGCGTTTGCCGCCTCATCCTCCACCCGGACGGCACCCTCTTCGTGCTCATCACCGCCCCCACCATGGGCGAGCAGGAGGGCACCTACGGGGCCGGGCTCTACCGCTCCCGGGACGGCGGAGAACACTGGGAGTGCATCACTGATTCCCATCCCCTGCACTGGCCGAAGGACTTCGACGTGGACCCGCGGGACAGCGATGTCATCGCATCGCCCGCAAGGGCCCGGAGACCTTCGGGGCCACCGTTCACCCGAAGAAGCCCGACTGGGTCTACATGTGCCTCACCGAGGGCGCGCCCGAGGCCGGGCTCTGGTTGAGCAAGGACGGGGGAGAGACCTGGGAGCCCTTCGAGGAGGTGCCCTTCCGCAATATTCAGCGCGTTTCCTTCGACCCGAACGACGACTCCATCATCTACCTCTGCACCTTCGGCGGGAGCGTCTGGAGGGGCCCTGCCGAACCGTAGCTTGCCGTCTTGTAGGGCGGGCGTTCCTACGCCCGCCGGCCGTGGCGCAGATTTGCAATCTGCGGCCGTTCTGCATGTGGCAGGCTGCCCCGCCGGCCCTCTGTGGGAGCCCGGTCCTCCGGGCGATGCCCGTCCCGTCTCCTCGTCCCAGCGGCCACTTTCCCGCGGAGTTCCCTGGACTCCGCGCGGCCCGATGCCGCGCCGCGCGGCAGGACGCGCCGGGAGTGGAGCAGAACAAGATCTCGGGCCGCCCAACCCGGGGACTGCCCAGGCGTGCGCCGGTGGGGCTGCTGCCGGCTCGGCGAGGAGGGCGGGAGAGATGCTGAGAGTCAGCGTTGTCGAAGGGCGGGACAAGGGCCGGATGGTGGTGTGCACCGAGGGGGTGCTGCGGCTGGGCTCGGCCGCCGGCAATGACCTGATGCTGACCGATCCATTCGTCTCCGGCCGCCACGGAGAACTGGCCCTGGTGGGGACCCGCTGGATCTACCGCGATCTGGGCAGCACCAACGGGTCGGCGATCGAGAGGGCGGGAGAGCGGGAGGCGGTGCCCCCCGGCGAGGCCGGGAAGGAGATCGCCGACGGGGACGTGTTGCGGGTGGGGCAGTCTGCGCTTCAACTCCAGCTTCTGGACGTCCCGCCGGTCGAGGTCCCCGACACCCAGGTGCTCGCCTCCCGCAGCCGCGGGGACATCGGCGCGTCGATGGCACAGGCACAGCGCATGTCCGGCCTTTCCGTGGGCGTGCAGCCGGCAGGTGAGATAGGCGTCGCCTTCGACCCCGAGGCGATGCTGGACGCCATCCTGGAGGCGGCGCTCAACGCCTTCCCGGCCGGCACTCACGCCATCATCCTCCTTGCCGACAGGAAGACCCTCCAGCCCAAGCGCCAGATCGCGCGCGTCAGGGGGCAGGTGGGGCGCTGCCAGGAAGAGTTGCCCATCAGCATGTCCATCGCCAGGCGGGTGCTGGAGGAGGGCCATTCCCTGCTCTTCCAGGATGTGCCCAAGGAGTTCAAGGACTCCGAGAGCGTGGTGGCGGCCGCCATCACCTCCAGCATCTGCGCCCCTCTGTGGACGGGGGAGGAGACGGTCGGGCTCATCCAGGTGGAGGCGCGCGGGCGGCGGGGGCGGTTCACCGAGGGCGACCTCGAACAGCTTGCGGTATTCGCCGGCCGCGCCGCGCTCGCCATCGTGGGCAGCGAACTGGCCGATGCGGAGCGCAAGAACCAACTCATCCGCGACCTCTCGGACATGGTCGCCCATGACCTCAAGGGGCCGCTCACCACCGTCATGGGATTCCTCGAACTGCTCGCCGAAGAGCCCCTCGAGGGGCGCGCGAAACAGTATGTGGAACGCTCCCTCGGCGCGGCCAGATGGCTCTCGGTGTTGGTGGCCGGCATCCTCGACGTCGCCCGGCTGGAGGGGGCCGAGGTGAAGTTGGCGCGGGAGCCGCTCGACCTGGCGGAGGAGATTCCCGCCGCCCTCGACCTGATCAACTACCAGGTCAGCGACAAGGGCATTCAGGTGGTGATCGAACCTGGCCAGCAATGCGGTGGAATTGGCGCCCTCCGGCACCAGCCTGACGGTGTCGGCGGAGGCCGATCCCGAGGGCGAGTCCGTGATCGTGAGCGTCCAGGACGAGGGCCCGGGCATCCCCAAGGAGTTCCAGGAGCGCATCTTCGACAAGTTCTTCCAGGCCAGCACGCGGGAGCGGACACACACCAAGGTGAGCGTGGGGCTGGGGCTGTCGTTCTGCCGGGAGGCGCACGGCGGGAGGATCTGGGTGGAAAGCGAGCCGGGCAAGGGATCCCGGTTCCGCTTCTCGCTGCCGGTGGCCGCGCCCAAGGCGGCCGGGTGAGGTGACCGGAGGCCGCTACCGCCTGAACCAGCCCTTCTTCTTCCGCGGCTGGTAACCCCGGAGCGCGTCCTCGACCGTCTTCTGCACTTTCTTCTCGTGCCTCCGGCTGGCCATCACCGGATTGGGGGTTCCGCACCGCCAGCACACCGCGTCGGTCTCGGAGAGCTTCTCCTTGCACTTGGAGCAGAGGAGTCCCTTCGGAGCATCCCCCATCGCCCTCTTCACATCCTCGGGCGACACCAGCCCGGAACCCATCGGCGTGGAAGGAGCGGCCGAGGCCGGGGCCGCCCCGGCCGGCTGCCCCGGGAGGGTGGCCGTCTGGCCGAGCACCATGGTGCCCCCGGAGGCGGGCGCCGCTCCCGGGGCGCCCAGGCCGGCGAGCAGTTCCCCGATGCTCTGGAAGCGATAGGTGGGGTCTTTGCGGAGGCAGCGGCCGATGATCCGGGTGAGGCTGGTGGGCAGCAGGCTCATGTCCGGGTCCTTGCCGAGCACCTCCGCGATGATCGCGCCCGGCGCGTCTCCCTGGAAGGCGCGGCGGCCGGTGACCACCTCATAGAAGGTCGCGCCCAGGGAGAAGATATCGGAGCGCGCGTCCAGTTTCTCCCCCCTCGCCTGCTCCGGCGACATATAGGGGAAAGTGCCCAGCGCGGTGCCCGTCTGGGTGACGCCGGTCTCGTGGACGATGGAGGCCAGCCCGAAGTCCATCAACTTCGCGCCTCCATCTTCCAGGACCATGATGTTGTCCGGCTTGATGTCCCGGTGGATGATGCCCTGATCGTGGGCATAGGCCAGCCCCTCGCACACCTGCCGCATGATCTCCAGCGCGCGGATGGGGGGCACCGGCCCGTCGTCGGAGACTATCTGGCGGAGCGTCTTGCCCTTGAGGAACTCGAGCACGATGAAGAAGGTATCCCCATCGGCCCCGATGTCGAGCACCTGGCAGATGGAGGGGTGGGACAACGAGCGGGCCGCCCGCGCCTCCCTCTGGAACCGCTCCACGGTCTCCCAGCGGGCCCGCGGGTCCAGCCCCTCGGGGAAGATCACGGTCTTCAGCGCCACCTCGTCGCCGCTGGGGGAGGTGGCCAGAAACACCTTTCCCATGCCTCCCCGCCCAAGTTCGCGGACCAGACGATAGTCTCCAATCACGCCCGCGCTCACACCGCTGTCGTCGTGGCGCTCAGAACCGCCGCTTGTAGTCATAGTTATGCCTGTGCGCGCGGATTGCAGCAAGTCGCGCCTCCATTCGATGTCCTGGTTGTCTTCCATGCGCTCGACCGGAGCATGGACAACACTGCGGAAACGACCATTTGTGATGTTCCATATCGGCCGCCTCCTTTTCGAGATCAACGTCGGGGAGGTGGACGGCTTGCCTAAAGCCTTGCTTCGCCGGTCCTGCCTACCGCCCGCGGAGACTTCGCTGATAGGCCTGGGGGGACACCCCGGCCACCCGCGTGAAAGCGCGGGTGAAGTGCGCGGGGTCCGCGTATCCCAGCGACTCCGCCACCCGCTGCACGGAGGCCTCCGGCTGCTCCAGCAACTGCTTCGCCGCGGCCATGCGGATCTGGAGCAGATGGTCGGACAGAGAATGCCCCAGATGCCGGGAGATCAACCGGCTGAGGTGGCTGGGGCTGTAGCCCACCTTGTCCGCCAACTCGGCCAGCGTGAACCGGCGAAAGTAGTTCGTCTCACAGTACTCGAGCACGGCGCGCACCACCTGCCAGCCATGGGAGTCCCCGCGCACCGCGGGCGCCTCTCTCGCCTGGGTGGCGGCCGAGGTCTCCCGCTCCAGCCGCCGGACCGCGATGGACACCAGGTAGTGCAGCAGCCCCTTCACCGACTCCCTCCACCCCCATTCCCGGGCCGCCAACTCGGCCGAGATGGCGGCCGCGATGCCCTCCAGGTCGCTGCGCCCGCTGAACTCCAGGGGACTCAAGTATCGGAACGGCCGGCGGGTGGAGAAAGCGGTCTGGCTGAGCAGCACCCGGTTACCCTTCACATGGCACCAGAACACTTCGTAACTGCGCGGGGGAATGGTGTGCATCTCCGCGTGCTTGACGCCCTTGTCTATCAGCATCAGATCGCCGGGGCCCACCTCCACCGACCGGTCGGGGAGGGCGAAATGAGCCCGGCCGCGCACCGTCTGAACGAGCTCGTAGTGAGATGCGGTGTGGAGATAGGAGCAGCGCAGGCCGTCTTGACGGCAGTCCGGCTCCCCGCCCTGGCGCGCCTGAATGATGCGCTCAGGATCGATCTCCCTCGCCAAGCGCGTCAGGCGGGACTTGTACAGTTGTACGATCCGCCTGGGTGCCACCGCACTCGCCCCACCCAATGATAGTACGGCAGGACATCTCGCGCAACCAAAGAGAGCGAAAAGGTGCCTGAGGCCCTGCGCGCGCTGTTGCTTGTCCGCCGTAGTCCGCCGCAGGCGACGAAGGCGGATAGGGCGGGTATGTCTCCGCCGGCCGCCTCCGCCCATGGCTTGTAGGGCGGGCTGCCTGCCATACGTAGCCTTGGCGAAGTATGGTGCCTACGCCCGCCGCCTGCTGTAGGGCGGGCACACCTTTGCCCGCCGGCACAGGCTGGAAGCCTGTGCCACTCTCTTGATGTCCGCCTCCCCCGCCCTACCGCGCGCAACGGAAGGGAATGTCGTAGTTGTACTTCTCTCTCTCGCGCTCCTCGACGCTCATCCCCTGCAGACGATCGCGCGAAACGCCGCCGTCGTCCTCCATATTCGGCCCCACGCTCCACACCAGGAAGCCTTGTCCCTCGCGGCGATAGTGGTAGGGCTCCTGCGTGAACGGATCGCGCGGCATTCCCCACTCCACCGCATCCACCGGAGCAAGAGACGGAGGATAGTCGCCGTGCTCCGCGCGGTACATCTTGAGCGCGAGGGCGATTCGGGCCGCTCCGAGGAGGGCGGTCGTGGACTCGCGCCATTCCACTCCCTTGCTGAAGACGGGAGTGATCATCTTGGCGACCACACTGCGATACAGCGGGACTCGGTCGAGGCGCTCCCGTTGCGCGGCGCTCATCTTGTTGCTCACCTCCGGCCAGCGGCGGCCGGCGGCAGCCGCGGTGTCCCGCATGAAGCGCACGTAGGTGATCTCGTCCAGATTGAAGAGAGGCCGCCCGAGCGTGGGATAGAGAATCATCCATTCCTTTTGGCGCCCGTCACTCAGGGTCATGATTTCCCGCAAGTAGAACGGGTTTCGGCGGAGACGTTGGTAGATGTCCATTCCAAACAGCACGCGCTCGGCGTGCATGGTGCGCACGAAGGGGGAGACCTGGTCAATGGCTGCGATCTGACCGTAGAGGGCGCGGCAGGCGGTCGGACTCGGGTCTCCCGCGGACAGGGCGTCCTCCAGTGACCTGCAACCCATGCTCTGCAGCGCGTAGGCGACGAACTGGGAGATCAGCGTCGGCTCCGTCTTGATGTACTCGGCGATGCGAAACATGATGGCGCAACACTCCACCGCTTCGTCAGCCCGGCCCTCCGAGGCCAGCAGTTCCGCGCGAAACTGCAGCCAGCGCCCGGCCTGTCTGAGGGATGACAGGTGACGGAACAGCATGTTCGGGCCCGCAGACCAGTCCACGGGAAAGGCGCAGTCCGGAATCCGCGAGGCCTCCTCCAG
>JALGTT010000168.1 GCA_029821235.1 Candidatus Hebobacteria bacterium
CCGCTGAAGCGGGTATTGACCCAGGTGTGCACGATGTCCAGGGCAAGTTCGGTCCCCAGCACGCGCGCCCCCAGGCACAGCACGTTCGCGTCGTTGTGCTCCCTGCTCAGGCGGGCGCAGAAGGTGTTGGTGCAGAGCGCGGCGCGGACGCCGGCCACCTTGTTGGCGGTGATGCAACTCCCCACACCGGTGCCGCAGATTACGATCCCGAGGTCGCTCTCGCCGGAGATCACCGCGCGCGCCACCGCCGCGGCCGCGTCGGGGTAGTCGTCGTCACAGACGGGGGGCTGGGGGTTCACGTCCAGGCACGCGATATCCTGCTCCCGCAGCCAGGCGACCAGGGCAGACTTCAACTCCCATCCCGCGTGGTCGGCGCCGACTGCGATCCTCATCTCGTCTCCCTGATTGCGGCCTGGCGGACTAACCGGGCTCGCCGTCGTCCCCCTCCGGCTCCTTCTTCTGCTGCTCTGCTTCGTCCTCTGCCACCGGCGGCTGCTTCGGCAGCACCACGGTGAAGGTGGATCCCTTGCCCACCTCGCTCTCCACCGTCACCTCTCCATGGTGGGCCTCCACCAGGTGCTTCACCAGGTACAGCCCGATGCCGGTTCCATACTGCTTGCGGGTGTCCCGGGAGTCCACCCGATGGAAGCGGGTGAACAGCTTCCCGATGTGATCCGGGGGAATCCCGATCCCCTCGTCGCTCACCGCGATGGACACATTGTCTCCCAGGTCCCGCGCGTGGACGGTGACTTTGCCTCCCTCCGGGCTGTACTTGACGGCATTGGAGAGCAGGTTGGTGAGCACCTGTTCCACCTTGTCCTGGTCGGCGCGAATCGGGCTCAGGTCCTCCGGCACGATGATTTCGAATTCGTGCTCCCCGGCGTAGGCCCGCTGGCTGTCCACCACGCGGTCGATGGTGGCGGGCAGGTCCACATCCGTCAGCACCAGATCGAGCGAGCGCCCCGACTCGATGCGGGACAAGTTCAGCAGGTCGCTGATCAGCCGCACCAGCCGATCGCACTCATTGTCGATGATCTGGTAGAACTCCCGCTGCATGTCCCGGTCGTAGTACCCCTCCGTGTCGTCCAGCAGGGTGCGGATGAACCCCTTGATGGAGGTGAGGGGGGTGCGGAGTTCGTGGGAGACGGTGGACACGAATTCGCTCTTCATCCGCTCCACGCTTCGGATCTCGGTGATGTCGTTGAAGGTGGTCACCACCCCGGACACGTCCCCGTCGTCCGAGCGGAGCAGCGCGGTCTGCACCTGATAGATGCGCTCCTCCGGGGCGAAGATGGTCAACTCCGCGCTTCCCTCCGCATTCCCGGAGAGGCACGACTGAACCAGGCCGTGCACCTCTTCGTTCCTCACCACCTGGGCCAGCGGCTTCCCGGTTCCGTCATCCCCCGGCACCCCGAAGATGTGCCTCGCCGCCGAGTTCATCAACCGCACGCGCCCGTCGGATCCCACCACCAGCACCCCGGCCAGCATCCCCTGAAGGGTGGCCTCCAACTCCCGCTTTTCGTCCGACACCGCGATGAACAGCCGCGCGCTGGAGATCACCGAGGCCGCGCTGCGCGCGAGGGCGGTGAGCAGGGTGATGTCCTCCTCGGAAAACCTCTCCCCGCCGCGCTTGTTGAACACGTGGAAGACGCCGATGGTGGTCTTCTCCACCACCTTGCCGTCCGCGTCCTTGCGCTCGATCGCCAGCGGCACGGTGAGCACGTTGCGCATGTTCAGCAGCGCCACGTTCTCCTTCACCGTGCGCGGGTCGGTCATCGCTTCGTCCGTGATGATGGGCCGGCCCTCCCGGAACACCTGTCCCGAGATGCCCTCCGTGGCCCGCACGCGGAACACCTCCACCTGCTCCTTGGTCAACCCGAGCGCCGGCGACTGGGCCACCAGTTCCCCGGTCTCCTGGTCGTAGAGCATCAGCACCGCCTTCTCCGCCTGGAGGATCATGCCCACCCGCCGCAGGAACCACCACAGGGTGGCCTCCAGTTCGGCGGAGGTGGTAATCGGGGCGGGAGCGCTCGCGGAGGTGTCCTTCAACTCCGCCTCGAGTTGCCGCTTCGTCTCCTCGAGTTCCGCAATCTGCTCGCGCAGCCGCTCCAACTCTGCGCGGATCTTCTCGTCCTGTCCGCCTGATGTTGACTGCTGTGTCAAGGGGCCCGACCTCTCAACCGTCAAGAGTCACCCTCGCCGACCGTCGCCCCCTTTTCCGCGAGGGCCGCGTCCGGCGTCAGGTTCACCTCCCGAAGGCATTGCGCCGCCACTTCGGGAGGCGTCACATTGATATAGATACCCGTTCCCATCTCGAATCCCGCCGCGATGGTCAACCGCGGGAAAATCTCCAGATGCCAGTGAAAATCCGGCCGGTCGTCGCTGTCGCACGGCGCGGTGTGAATCATGTAGTTGTAGGGCGGATCGTCCAGCAACAGGTCCACCCGCCGCAACGTCTCCCCCAGTATCTCCGCGAAATCCGTCTGCGCCTGGGCGCTGATCGCCGCGAACGAAGGCCCGTGCTCCTTCGGCAGCAGCCACGTCTCGAAAGGATACTTGGAGGCATACGGCTCCAGGACGACAAAAGAATCGTTCTCCGTCACCAACCGCCTTCCCTCGTTTGCCTCCTGGCGGAGAATGTCGCAGTACACGCAACGGTCCCGGTATGACTCGTACCGCTTCGCCCCGGCCAACTCCGCCGCCACCTCTCCCGGCACCATCGGCGTGGCGATGAGTTGGGAGTGCGGATGCGACAGAGACGCGCCCGCCACCCGGCCGTGGTTGCGGAAGATGAGGATATACTTCAGCCTGGGGTCCTTCTTCAGGTCGAGATAGCGCGCCCGATAGGCCCACAGCACATCCTCGATCTGACGGGTGTCCAGGCGCGAGAGATGAGTGCCGTGCTCCGGCGTCTCGACGATCACCTCATGCGCCCCCACCCCGTTCATCCAGTCGTACATGCCCAGGCCGGTCTTGTTGAGTTCCCCCTCCACGGCGAGGGCCGGGTACTTGTTGGGCACCACCCGCACCCACCACCCGGGCATGTCCCGCTCGCTCCCCGGCGGCCGGAAGGCCAGCACCTCGGGTGGGGTCAGCCCCTCCTTGCCGGGGCAGAACGGGCAATTCTCCGCTCCGCCCTCGTCGTTGCTGGCGGAGTGGCCTGCGAAATCCTTCGGCCGCTTGGCTCTCTCACCCGCAATGATTACCCACTCGCCGGTAATGGGGTCGCGTCGCAGTTCGGGCATTCATCAAACCTCGCGGGGTCGCCGTCGCCCCACAGCAGCGACTCTCCGCCCAGTCCCGCAAGCGCGGCCGCTCTGCACACCTTCGCCACCACTCGCGCGCCCGCTGCCGCTGGCGCCCCGATATTGAATCACGGCTCTCCTCTGGAGATACGGTCTGATCGGCGCCGGCAGACCCTCGGCCGGGTTCGCTTCAGAGCCGCCGACCGCGGTCCCATACCTCCCGGCCTCCATCTTTCCGTCGCCCACACTTGGCATCCACCCCACGACCCAACCTACCATGTGACTCCTGTGCGGCCCATACTCTCGCCACCGCGGCACCAACAAAAACGGCCCCTGCATGGCCCTCGCAGCCGGCTCTCTCTCAGGCCTTCCGCGCCAGGCCGCCGCATGGCCCGCCGTGGATGCGGCTTACCCGTCCCCCGAATGCCTCGCAGTGGCTACAGGCAGATTCTATATCACCCCTTCTCCCGTTGTCAAGGCGGAGCCGGACTGACGGTTACCCAGTTTTGGAGGAGGGGGAAGGAGGAAGGGCTGCTCGGCTCGCGAACTACGAGACAAATCATCACAGCACGAGGAGAGCAGCCCATGTCCCAGCAACGAGTTCGAGTTTTGCAGTTCGTGGATAAACTCCTTCCTGATTGGCGCAAGACGCGGCGGCGAGTATTGGCATTGGGGGTGCAGGGGTTGCTGAAGCGCCGGCGGTTGACCCTCACCGGGGTCGCCAGAGGGCTGGAGATTCACACCCGGGTGATCCACCAGGTGAAGCGCATCTGGCGGTTTGTCTCCAATGGGGCGGTGGACCCGCGGACGGTGGTGGGAGCCCTCGCCAGGCAAACCTTCCGCGTGCGGACAGAGGGCTGGGTGCCGGTGATAGCCACTTCTTCCGCCGCCTGCTGAAAGCCCGCATTAACTTCGCCATCCGCCTCCCTCGGCGGGTGTTGTTGCATATGGCTCACCAGCAGCTTCGCCTGGAGTGGCTCGACGCCCCTCCCTCTCTCCGTAAAGCCCTCTCCCAGGAAGCCAAAACTGGGTAACCGTCAGGACCGGCGAACGGGCTCCGCCGGCCCTTGGCCGCCAATTTCGCCCTCTGGGGCAGTTTGACTTACCTGCTGGTCGCGGTACAATACAAGTGATCGGACGG
>JALGTT010000169.1 GCA_029821235.1 Candidatus Hebobacteria bacterium
ACCGGCCCATATCTGAGAACCACCGATGGGGGACTGCCGGTCGACCCGTTCACCGGTGACAACACGAGTTGGGACTATACGCCCGCCACCGGAGAGGTTCACAGCGGTTCCACCCTGACCTCGCTCGACGGCGAGCCCTACGCCGACTGGTGACAACCGGACATCCGGTTGTCTCTTGACCGAATGTCGCCTTGAGAGGTAAATGACCATAGACACGCGCGCGCTGCGGCCTTTAGTGAGGAATTATTTGTCCGTGGGAGTGCGGGCCGCAGCGACAACTGCTTTTTGTGCGCGCTATTTGTCGACAGGTTTGCTGCGGCCCGCGGGTGCTTTTTCGCAGTGCGAGAGATGAGCGCTATTTGTCACCGAAGGGGGAAGTCGGCGTAGGCGAAGGAGGCGTCGGTGCCGATGGCGATCCGGATGGTGTTCGCCGCGGGAGGGGTAGCGCCGAAGTCAAACTGCTCGACCGGGTAATACTGCGGTCGGCGCGGCCATGTCCCGAACCGAATGCTGAGCCGATCGCCGTCAACCATGGCAATGTAATCACCCATCTGCCCCAATAGATAGCCCAGCGCCCACTTCGCATTCGGCGACCCCGATGTCCATTCACTCTTCAGGACATACGCCAACGAGCCGGCCTTCGAGATATCCACCCGTCGCCACTCATCCTTATAATAGGGAGCGTACGCGCCGCCGTGGACGCTGGTGTCCGGGGATCCGGGCTCATCCCCCAACATCCCGGCCGCCACGTAGAGCCGTGCTCCGTAGTACTCATGGCTCAACCGGCTGGCGATCCCGCCGATCACGCGGTCCCGGTTCTGCCGCATCTCTTCCCATGTCGGCTCATGCCAGGCAGCGGCGTAGCCCGCGACCGTGGCTCCCAACTCCGGGCTCATCAGGATGATGAATCGCACCTGCCGCCCCTGAGCGGCCGGGATCGGCGGATCGAAGGTCCGCATCCACTTGCCCACCACCGGCAGATCCGGCAGGTACATCCCCGCCGCGGCTGCCTGCACCCCGCTCGCCACCCACTCAGCGAGCTGCGCCTTCGTGGGCTTCCAGAGGGGGTCCCCATCCTCTACTACATAAGGAGGGGGATCGTTGTGTGTGAAAATCTGGTTCCGCGCGCAGGCGCTCGTCGCGGCGAGCAGCCCAACCACGATCCACAACCCTATCCATCTTCTCATCATCAGCCTCCTGATCTGGTTTGCGCCCCCAGGGAGGTTCAGTGAGTCCAGTCTTTCGGGACCCACCCGACAGCCCCGTCGCGATGGCCGCCGAGTAGTCTAACCTTCCGACGAAACAGGCTCCTATCTATAACCCTTGCGGATGTTCCGGCCCTCACCGGGAAAACTCGCCCTTCCCCTATAAGCTTGGAAATGCCAGCATCGTTCCCATCAAACGCGGCATCCATCAATTCATCCAAGGATCTTTCATCCACCGCCAGGTAGACATTACCCCCTTGGGGTAGGGACAACGAGACGGTTGAACCAACCCCGACATCACCCCCGCTGGATTCCCGGGGCCAGTAATTCCATGCCAGCAACACCAACAGCGCCATCACGCCGATGATGTAGTCCCATCGCGGACCTCTTCTCCTAACCAGGCGCTCTCCCATCGGGGCTCTCCCTCCATAGCCAGCGGTAGATACCAACGATCCTGCAACTGTCGGGCACGAGAGGTCGTTCCTCCGGATTGAGGGGGCACAAGATGGCCTTCCCCTCGATCTCCCCCTCGAACCGGCGAAAGGTTATCTGTCCATCCGCGAGAGCCACGACAATCTGCCCAGGCAGGGCCGATCCCTGCGCCCGGACACCCACGATATCTCCGTCGCGAAACCACGGCTTCATTGCGGGCCCTCTAACAACAAAAGCCTGGTCGGCCATCTGGGCCTGCCTCGGTCCCACCTCGATATCGTCTATTCTCACCAAGCGCCCTTCTCCTACTTCACCCATCGCGTACAAGGGAAGTGTTCTCGCTCCACTGGGCCCGGAGATACGCGCCGAGTTTGGCTCACCGACCATGAACGCTTCCGGTTGCACGCCGGCATCTCGCAGGAAGACCTCGATGCCACGTAGGCGGGTTCGTGGCGGCATCGCCTTGCCAGCCTCCCAGCGTTGGACGGTCTGTTCGTGGACGCCCAGCCGGCGCGCCAGGCCCGCCTGCGTCATCCCCGCCGCCAATCGTGCCTTCCGAAGGGCTTTCCCAAACTCAGCTTTCCGCATAATCCTCACGCTCGCGGCTAGGGAGAGGCTATCATATGCGACATATTTTTGCAAGGGGCTATTGACATACACGGCAAAGGTGGTATCGTATGCTAAGCCGACACAGCAGATACACGGTCTAATGCCACGAATGATAGGACAGTGACAGCATATGATGCACACGCCTGCACGGAGAGGCCGCCCCCGGAGGGTCCCCGAGATCGAGCGCGGGCTGGGAAAAACCCTGCTTCAGCACATCATGGAGCAAATGACTGCGGGCGCCAGCCTGCGGGCGATTGGGGACGATCTCGGCGTCAGCTACGACACCCTGCGGCGCTACCTTCGGAAGAAGGGCTACAAGGTCATTTGCGAGACGCGGCTGGTTCTCACTTCTCCTCCCCGCGCAGAGCGGAGCGTGGCGGCACGGTCTGGGTGCGCCCCCAGGAGACCGTAGCTCCGGCACCGCTCTGCGCGGAGGGGAGACCGCAAGAAGGGGACTGGGCGAATGGCGACAGACACAGAGACGGGACTCGCAAAAGCATCCGACGAAGCGCAGATCACACAGACCCCGGAGTATGGGGAACTCCTGGCCAAATGTCAGGAGATCTGCGACGGCGCCCGGCAGAGCCTCCTGAGATACATGTGGGCGCTAGGGCAGGAGATTTCGAAGCATCTCTCATCCCGGCGCGATGAGAATTACGGCAAAGCCGTGGTCATCGCCCTGGAGAAAGACCTGGCGATCGACCGCACGACTCTATGGCGGGCGGTCAAGGCATTTGAGGCTTTCCCTCTGGAGCAGATAGTTGCCGCACGGCAACTATCCTGGAGCAAGCTGAAGATGCTCCTGCCCCTTCCCGCCGAGATCCGGGACCGGGTGATGGAGCAGATCCGGGCTGGTGATCTGCGGACCGACGACGACGTGCGCTACGCCATCCTCGAGGAGAAGCGGGGGATGCTGCCGCCGCCGCCCACCGATGAGGTCCGCGGCCGCCTCGAGGGGCTGAGCAAGCGAGACTTCACCGCCCTGGACCGCCTCTGGCGGCGAGCTGAGCCGCCGCAGAGGGCGGTTCTGGTGAAGACCCTGATCCCCAAGCTGGACCTCGACAAGGCGCCGCGCGAGGAGGCCATCGCCGCCCTGAACGACATCGAGCGGTCCCTCGAATCATACCGCCAGCAGATCGAGGAGGGGAGCCATGGTTAGGTGGGGCGATTTCGAACAGGTAGACCTCAAACTGCTGCGGCGCGTTGCCGAGGCGGTGCAGCACCAGCAGCGCGTGGCGGGTGAGGCGATGCAGGGGCCGCCGTTCTCCCCGAGCAGCGTGATTGGCGAGCACGCCATCGCGCAGGGGCTGCGGATTCAGACGACGGCCGGCCAACTGGTCGCTCTGGCCGGCGTCGGCGTGAGTATGTTCCTTCTCGGCTATCACTACCGCTGCGCGGAGGCGGGCGAAACCGCCTCGCTGTCAGCGGGTTTGGATGACACTCCTCCAGGGGGCGCAAATGACTGAGCAGGCCGTTGATGTAGATGCTGCGATCCAGAGATTACACCTCATCGCCGCCGACCGGACACAGGAGGCGGAGGTGGGGCGGCTGCTCCTAGAGCTGAGGCCGGTGCTGAATGGCCGCTGGCAGCC
>JALGTT010000170.1 GCA_029821235.1 Candidatus Hebobacteria bacterium
GGTTGGATCACCGGATGGGCCGCGCGGGGCATGGTGTGGGCGAGCAGCGTCTGCGCGGCCGTTCCCTGGGCTTCACCGGAGGTGGGAAGACCCCACATTGCCCTCGTCATCGCCTGGTACGGGGCCCTCATTTGGGCGGGATGGTGGATGGGCCAACGCAGACCGCCTCAGGAAGAGAACGATTATCCCGCGTGATCGCTCTGCGGCACCACCGCGCGCGCGACCTTCACCTCCGGCGGCGGGGCCGGCTCCACATCGAGAAACACCTTCCACACCACCCACATGGCAGCCAGCAGCGCGAGGATGATGAGGACCATGCGCACCGCCATGGCGGTCCGGCTACGGCCAGTCAAAGTGGTATTCCTCCTTCGGCTTGGCGGGGGAAAAGGACTGCTCCGCCTTCTGCAGTCTCTCATTGTGAGCGCCGGGCATCAAATGGTACCCAATGGTTTCCCTGCTGACCAGGACGCCGTTTTCATAGGTGAGCCTGACCACCCGCAGCCGCCTGTCCTCTCCCTCTCCCACCGGCTCCTGGATATCCTTGGTCGCGATCACCGTAATGCCGCCGCCCTTCCCGGGGATCTTGATCTCATCTCCCACCCGCAGTCTGCTGATGTCCACACCCGGGTTGGCGGAGGCGATGGCGGTCAGCGACACCCCGGCATCCCGCGCCAGTTGCCAGGCCGTCTCACCCGCTTTCACCTTGTGAGCGGCCGCCGGCGCCATATTCCCCTTCAGTTTCTTCATCGCCTCCTCGGCCGACTCCGCGAATCGGTCGGCGGGGACCCGCTCCGTCTTCACTTCCACCTTTTCCTTGAAGACGATGGTGAAACCTCGCCCCTCGGGCGCAAACTCCCGCTGAATCAGGGAGAGCGTCTTGGCGGCCTCGGCCTTGGTGGGGAGGGCGACTATCGGCTCGCCGTCGACGAGGATCGCCGCGCCCTCGATCAGCGGCTTCAGGTGTCGGGAGAGGGCGGCCATCGCCTCCTTCTTCCCCTTCACCGGATGGCGTGAGGCGGAGACCATGCGGAAGGAGACCTTCTGCGCGAACTCGACCTTCCCCGCGGGCCCGTGCGCGCGCTTGAGCCGGTCCAGCAGTTGTTCCGCCTGCTGCTGTGTCTTCACCACGGTGACGGGCCGTCCGTCCACCGACACCTCGCACACCCGCCGCCCCCTCGCGCTGGGACCGATCCGGTGGAGGAGGAAGGCGCCGACTATCAGCAGGAACAATACCGCCCGCAGCCACGGCGCGCGCAGGGACATCCTGGGATACCTCTTCCTGCCTCTTCGCCTTCGGGGCAGTGCCGCCGCCCCACACGATTATGACACACGCGCACGCAAATCGTCCCCCGCGGGGAGGGGCTAGGTGGCGGGTCTCTCCACCCCCGCCCACCAGGCGAGATCCAGTTGAGGGAAGAGACAGTCCGTCCGCTCGCACTCGCCGAGGAACTTCTCGTCCTCCTCGCTCAACTCATCCCCTCCCGCGCGGCGCTCCGCCATCTCAGCCAGACGGGTGAATGCTTGGTGATGAAGCGCGGCCCGATTCTCGGCGTAGTCGCGCGCGCTCCAGGTGGAGATCAGGAACGGCCAGTCGGAGGCCTCCAGCAGGAGGAGTTCCCGCGCGGTCTGGGAGACGATCCTGACCAGCAACTCGTCGCCCGAGGAGAGGGCCTGCTGCGCCAGCCGCGGCATCCTCGCCTCGGCCGCGTAGATGTCCTTCCAGATCCAGGTGGTCCACTCGTTGAGCCACACCCAGTGGAACCCTCCCTGCCCCCACGAGCCCTCGGGCAGGGCCACCGCCGCCTCCGGGACCTCCCGCGCCAGGTACTCCGAGCAGGTCATCAGTTCCACCGTGGGATCGGCCGCCAGGCCCTTGCACACCCGATAGAGCCACTCCGGCCCCTCGAACCACCAGTGGCCGAACAGCTCCATGTCATAGGGGGCACAGATGACGCCGAAGCGATCCCGGTCGCGGTGGTGCTCGACGATCAGATCATGCACCAGGCGGCAGAAGTGGTCCGCGTTCTCCGGCACCCGCTCCGCCGCGCGGTCCGGCTGATAGGGCTCCTTCTCGCTCATGTCCGAGTCGGACGAGGTCACGCGCCAGTACCGGTGCCGGCCGGGGACGTGTTTCTTGTGGAAGTCCAGATACCAGCCGTCTCCCGGATACCCGATGTCTCCGCTCCACACCTGCAACCCGGTGCGCTCGTCACGGGTGAACACCGCCACGGGAGGCCGGTCCTCCTCCGCGGAGGCGACCGCGTACACTTCGTATGCGCTCTTGGTCACATCCGCGGGCCCCGGGCGGTAACTGGCGCGGAACTGCTCCCACATCTGCTGGAGCGCGGCGAACCGCTCCAGGTACACGCCCGAGGCGGCGCCTCCCAGCAGGGTGGCCGTGTCCACGATGAAATAGCGCAGACCGTTCTCGGCGAGGAACTCCTCCACCCCTTTGCGCGGGCGCGGCTCCTGGGGGCCGGCGTCGGGAAGGGGCGAACGCCACGCGTAGCGCGGGCGGTAGGCGCACTCCGGCAGCCAGAAGCCCCTGGGCTGCTGCCCGAAGTGGCGCTGGTGGGCCGCCACCGCCTGCTTCACCTGGGCCTGCACCGACTCGTCCGCCCCCAGCAGCGGCAAGTACCCGTGCGTGGCCGCCGAGGTCATGATCTCTATGTGCCCGCCCTCCGCCAGGCGCCGGAACCCGCCGATGAGGTCTCCGCCGTATTCCTCCAGGAAGCACTTCCGCAACTCTGCGAAGTGCTTCTGCCAGCGCTCCGCCAGATAGGCGAGGTGCTCGTCCCCCTCCTCGTGAAACCGCTCCCGGTCCTCGGCCGCGGTCCGCTCCCTCTCCTCCAGGTAATCGGTGAACTGCTGCTTGAAGTCCGGGTGGGCCAGTTGCTCGGCGAGCACCGGAGTGATCCCCAGGGTCATCTTGGGGGAGATTCCCTCCCCCACCAAGCGGTCAACTACCCGCAGCAATGGCAGGTAACTCTCGGCCGCACACTCGAACACCATCTCCGAGCCGTGGGGCCACTGCCCATGTGGCAGCACGAAGGGCAGATGCCCGTGCAACACCAACGCGAATGCCCCGCGGGCGGTTTCGCCTCCAGTCTCGCTCATCCGTTCAGCCTCCATGTCTCTCGAAGTTCTTTCCCAGTCGCCCCTCCACCTGGTCCAGCAGCAGCGCGGCCATCACGAAGGACGCCATCGCCCAGCCGTGCGGCACCGCCCAGTGACTTCCGGGCGCAGGACCCATCATCTCCGGCAGCAATCCTGTCTCCGTCCCCGAGGCCAGGGCGGCTCTCATGGCGGCCATCGCCCGTTCGCGGTACTCGGCCGCGGCCCGTTGGTCATCCTTCGCGGCGAGCGCCAGGGCCAGCATCACCCGCGCCAGCCACAGCGTGGAGACCGCGCTGGGGCCGCCTCCAGCGTAGTTGTCTCGCTCGAACCGGTAGAGCGCGATCCCGCCATTGCTCTCGACGCCGATTCGCTCCACCAGCTTCTCCACCAGTCTGCGCGCCTTCGCCCGCTCCCCATCCACCTCAAGGCGGAGCACGCGAAACGGAGTCAGCAGCCCCAACACCGATGAATCGGCGCTCTCGTCCAGCCGGCCCTCGGCATCGAGGCCGCGGGCGAACCCGTCCTCCAGCCAGAGCGTGGAGAGCACCGCCTGCCGCACTCGCTCCGCGGTCCCGCCCCACTCCCCGGCCAGCGCATCCTCGCCCACCTCGGCGGCCAGCCATTGGGCCTCCCGCAGCGCGGCGCAGATCGCCCCGTTCGAGTAGGTGAAGGAGCCATGGAACGTCTCCCAGAGGTCGGAGGCGGTCCTA
>JALGTT010000171.1 GCA_029821235.1 Candidatus Hebobacteria bacterium
CAGCTCTCTGGCACCGCTCCCTACTCCTTGCTCCCTACCTGTTACCTATGTATGGTAACTCTAGATTTATTGCCGATTTCCCTCTTGCCAAACAGGGGATCGCGTGGTATACTCCGCGACCGATAGGAGACGGCGGGATGAACGGCGCAGCCTTTTTACCGCACGATCCCGGTCTCTGCATGGTGCGGGCAAGAGCACGGGGGGATATCCGGCACTCCTCGCCGGCGGGCTCCGGCGAGGCCTATTCCTGTGTGTCTGCACGCCCAGGATCTCATCTCGCTTCCCTTTCCGTATACTTCTCCGTTTCTCGCGGCGGCGCCCTCGCGCGCCGCTCACCGGTCTGCAACAGTCCTCCCAACAGTGACAGCAACCCGCGCGTCGGTGGCGCGCATTAGACAACACTAAACATAGCAGTCTGCCATGAAAACAAGAGTCGCAGGAGTCGTCACAGCCATGGACCCAGCAGTTGCTCACCAGATTTGGAACTATATTGGCATGCTGGGAGTGGACCGGGAAACCGCCCGGGACCTCTACCAGGAGGCAGAGGCCGCAATCTGGGAGGCCTCCACCCATCGGGCAACCCATGAGTGCCACAGCTACCTGGTGAAAACCGGCATTGGCGCCATCCACCACTGGTTGCGGGACCGCTACGCGCTCATCCGCATCCCCGGCTATCTGCACGATCGGGGAGAGGCGGCGGCCCACATGAAGACCGTGCTCCCTCTCGACGACATGACGGAAGTAGTGGGACATCGGTTCGAGGACACTCTCGTCGAGAACCTGAGCCTCGAGATGAGGCGGCAGCAGGTGAGAAAACTCCTGCCCCGCCTCACGCGCGCCGAGCGGCAGGTCATGGAGTCGCTGCTCGCCGGGCGCAGCATCCGCGACATCGCCAGGGAACGGCGGGTGCGTGTGGGCTGCGTCTACGCACAGCGCAGCAAGGCCATCAGCAAACTCCGCAAACTGGTGATGGAAGAGGCGGTCACCCCCGGCGAGGAGCAGCTCGAGCCGCGGCGCGCGGTGGCCGGAGGCGGAGCGTAGGGCCGGATGGCGGAGGCCGCGACAGCGCAAGGTGGGGGCGGGACTGCAAGCCCGCCTATTCCTCCTCCACATCCGGGAGGATGAGTTCCCTGCCGGACGAGTCGTCGGCGAGTCCGCTCAGCCAGCGAGTGGACTCCGACGAGACGACGCCTGCGCCATTGCGGCCCCGACTGGTCTCCGGGAAGAAGCACCGCTCGCACTGGACCGCGGCCCCCGAGGCGAGGGAGGACGCCAGGTAGGAGGGCAGGCGGGTCAGGGGGCGTCCGCAACTGCTGCAGGAGGGGCGCGGGGAGGCCGTAGGCGCTGGAGTGGGCGGGGCCGGGGTCTTCGCCATCCGCCGCCGGCGTCTTGGACGTGTTCGTGAGGATCCCTTTACTCTGGTCATCTCCACACCACCGCGTAGCCAGACTTGGCGAGTCCGAGACCGGCCCGAGGGCGGCCTCCTCGGCTTGACTGAGAACTATCACCATATATTCCCTCAAGAGAGCCCTTTCATTACATAATTGGGGGCAAAAACAGGCCGCGGGGCCCGCCTGAAGAACTGGTTTTCACAATCCGATTGGAACCTGGGCGTTCTTCCGGACGTCTAATTGGACGGGTTTCATGCGAGGGCCCTCCACAATCTTCGGAGGCCCGGAGGAAGGGTCTCGCCGTTGACACTGGTTGGGCTTTGTGTTAGACTCCGCGCGACCTGTCGGGAGACGATATGGTGCGTCTCCCGGTCGTTCGCGCCAAGACTTCTCTCCGTCCCGTGGGCTCGGCACAGGCAGTCTGCGGAAGGGCAGAGCAAGTGGACCGATTTTGGTGCCAATACGGCGGCTCCATCGGCAGAGCAGGCCGTTTGTGCAGCGTGCGTGGAGCGTCAGATGTCGAGTATGGAGCTCTGTTAGGAGGCTAGGGGACATGGGAAGGGCCCTGCGGACCGGCGTGATTCTGGTCATCGTCTGCATCGCGGCTACCTCCTGGGCGGGGGCCGTGGAGAGAGAGTTGGCCGGCGTGCGTCTGGGCCAGAAGGCGCTGGACTTGCTGACCAAGCCCGGCTTCGGGGAGCCCGATTTCATTGGCCCCATCGGCCTGCTCGGCACCATGGCCGCGCCGGCGGCGCAGGGGACCCAACAGCAGGCGGCCCCCAGAGCAACGGGCCGGCGGGGAGGTCCCTCCGGACCCAGTGGTGGAGCCCGAGGGGGTGGAAGAAGAATGGGGCAAGTCCCGGACGCGCTGAAGGCCCCGGCCAGTGACTTCGCGGTCGCTCTTACGGGCGGCATGATGGGCGGCCGCGGTGGCGGCGGCATGCGCGCCGGCGGGGGACCCGGGGGAAGAGGCGCCGGCCGCGGAGGACGAACCGGAGGGGCGGCGCGCACCCGTACGGCCAGGCCCGCGGGTTCCGGCGGAAGCCCCGGGATGTACTGGTACTATCGGCGCGTGGCCGACGTGGTGTTGGTGCTGAGCCTGGACCAGGCGGGGACGGTGAAGGCAATTACCTTGAGCGGCACCTTCCCTTACCGGGCGGGGCGCACCAGCCGCGGCATCGGGCTGACCAGCACCTACATGGATATCATCGGCCAGTACGGCTACCCGGACAACACCGCCATCCTCGGCACCGCAGTTCAACTCACCTATGTGGATCACGGGGTGAGGTTCAAACTCGAGGGGATGAAGGTGCGAGAGATAGCGATCGGCGATTATGTGACGGCGGGAGTGGAGGCCGCTCCCGCGGAGAAGCCGGAGGGCGGTCCGCCTCCGGCGGGGCTGAGCATCGAGGAACTTCGCGGTTACCTGTAGACCGCGGTGGCCGGGGGACCGGGAGGTACGTAGGAGATGATGAGGCAGAAACGGAATCTGGCGCTTCTGTTCGCAGCCGCGTTCTCGTGCCTGGTGCTCGTCGGCCCAGCGGGCGCACTGGAGGATGGCCTGATGGGAGTGCGCATTGGGTCCTCGTACCGAGAGGTGCTGAGGCGCTTGGGCCACTCCGACGGGATCCTGTTCTCGGCCGGGGGCAGCATCATGTACCAGACGCAGCCGGCCGCCACCTCCGGGATGCCCGGACTCCCCAGTTTTTCGACCCAGCAGCCCACCGGTGGTGCGCCGGTGTGGGTATCCCCGCTGCAGCCGGCCTCTCTCGCCGATCAGCAGAGTGAATGGGTGTACGACTGGCGAAAGACCAAGGGAGTGGCCCTGGGGGTCATCCTGAGCGGAGAAGGGGCCGACGCAGTGGTGACCGATGTGATCGTTGTCGGCTTCCCCGAGAACCTGAAGGGCAAGCCCCGGCCGGTTACCACCGAGAAGGGAATCGGCCTCCAAGACACCTTCGCGCAGGTCCTTAGCAAGTACGGCTATCCCCCTATGATTGAGATCTATGCCCCCAGCAGCGCGGGCGGCGCGGCGGCGAGGCAGGCCACCGGAGGCAGAGCCGGCGGCGGACGGACGATGCGCGCGGGCGGCGCGCGGGGCGGCCAAGGCCGCGGTGGGGGAGCGCGAGCCGCCGGCAGAGGCCAGCGTGGCGGTGGTCGGGGCGGAGGAGGCCCGATGGGCGGCGGCGGACGAAGAGGAGGCCGAATGAGGGGAGCGCTCGACGCGACCACCTCTGCTATCGCGCAAGGGCCTCGATATGAACTGGAGCTCACCGGCGGGATGATGATGGGCGGCGGAGGCCGCCGAGGTGGTGGCGCCCGCGGCCCTGGCGGCCGAGGTGGTGGCGGCCGCGGCAGCCGGATGGGTGGGGGCGGGGGAGCCCGG
>JALGTT010000172.1 GCA_029821235.1 Candidatus Hebobacteria bacterium
CCGGGCAGGCCTGCCCGTCACTCGCTGGAGCCTCCACTGGTTGCAGGTGGCTTTGCGTCGGGCGGGCATCTCTCCCACCCCTTCCCGGGAAACCCTGCGCCGCTGGCTCCATCACCCCCCGCTCCAGCTCATCCCCTCCCCTCGCCCCCTCGCTCGCTTCCCACAACTTCCTCAATTCTTCTCCCATCCACCCCGCCACCCGCTCCCTTCTCTCTCGCTCTTCTGCTATCATCTTCCCGATACCCTTTCGGTTAGCGCCTATCCAGCGCTGCCTCGTTGTTGACCGTTAGGGTATCATCTTTCTCCTCACACCCGCCCGACGGGCTTAGTTGTCACCGACCATGCTTTGTGGTAACATACCACCGGCGGCCCGCGGCCGTGGTCGGGTGAAGGCCGCGGGTCGGAATACCGGTCAGCTAAGTGACCACAGTGGAGGCACAGATAGGTCTGGTGGGACCTTGTGTGTACATGAACGGGGACTTCCTCCCCGCCTCCGAGGCGAAGATCTCGGTCTTCGACCGGGGGTTCCTCTATGGGGACGGAGTCTTCGAGGGCATCCGGGGCTACGACGGGCGCATCTTTCGTCTGGACCAACATCTGGACCGGCTTTGGCGGGGAGCGAAGGCGATTCGGCTCGCCCTGCCCATGACCCGGGAGGAACTGAAAAAGGTCGTCCTGGAGACGGTTCGGCGCAGCGGGCTGAAGGAGGCGTACATTCGTCTGGTGGTGAGCCGCGGGTGCGGGGATCTGGGTCTGGATCCGCGTAACTGTCACACCCCGACCACGCTGGTGGTGATCGTAGACAGACTGGCCCTCTATCCGCGAGAGGTATATGAGACCGGCCTGGAAGTGATCACCTGTGTGACCAGGCGGAACCTGCCCACCGCCCTCAATCCGGAGGTGAAGTCCCTCAACTACCTGAACAACATCCTCGCCAAGATCGAGGTGGGCGACGCGGGCGCGCACGAGGGCCTGATGATCAACCACCTCGGATTCGTCGCCGAGGCGACCGGAGACAATGTGTTCATTTGCCAGGGGGGAAAGATCATCACTCCGCCCGTGAACGCCGGGATTCTGGAGGGAATCACGCGGCAAGTGGTGATGGAACTGGCCGCGGAGATGGATATTCCTCTGGCAGAGGACAATCTTACGGTCTATCAGGTGTATACTGCTGATGAGTGCTTCCTCACGGGCACGGCCGCCGAAATCGTCCCGGTGCGCCGGGTGGACGGCCGCGACATCGGAGACGGGAAGCCGGGACCTATCACGAGGCGCCTCATGGCGCGCTTCAAGGAGGTGACGCTTACCGAGGGAGTGCCGGTCGCTTGATCGGGTAGTGGTCACCGTTGGTCGCTCGGGTTTGTGCGGTGCGGAGGTATTTTCGGTGGGCAACATGAAGATTGTGGTTTGCAGTACCGGGCTGGGGGTGTATCGTAGTAGTAGAGGGGCGACAGGGGACGAAGGCCCCCTGGGAGGAGTTTGAGATGGCGGATGGAGAGATCTTGCAGCGCTTCACGCCGTCTGCCATTCGCGTGGTGCAATACGCCAAGGAAGAGGCCCGCCGCTTCCGCGGCAACACCGTGGGCACCGAGCACCTGCTTCTCGGTTTGATCCGCGAGCAGGAGGGGGTCGCCGCACGGGTGCTGGAGAGGCTGGGCGTCAGCCCCGGCCGGGCCCAGAACGAGATCCGCCGCCAGATGGAGCTGACGGACGCGCGCGGCATCTCCGGCCCCATCACCGGTTCCCGCAGTTGGAGCGCGGGGGCGAGACACGTCCTCGAACTCGCCTGGGAGGAAGCCCGGGACCTCAACCCCAAACTCGGACTGCCACTGTTCGTGGATACCGAACACCTGCTGCTGGGCCTGGTGAGAGAGCCGGACAGCACCGCGGCGCGCGTGCTGCGGGCGCTCGGCGTGGACCTCGACCAGGTGCGGCGGGAGGTGATCAAACTCCTCGGCGGAGCCCCCAACGTCGCTCCCGCCGGCCGCCAGCGGTCGAGCACCCCTGTGCTCGACGCCTTTGGGCGGGACCTCACCAAGATGGCCGTGGAGGACAAACTGGACCCGGTGATCGGAAGACACCAGGAGATCCAGCGGGTCATCCAGATCCTCAGCCGGCGCACCAAGAACAATCCCTGCCTGATCGGCGAGCCGGGCGTGGGCAAGACCGCCATCGTGGAGGGCCTGGCCCAGCGTATCGCCAAGAAGGAAGTTCCGGAGGCCCTGCACGGCAAGCGGGTGGTGGCCCTGGACCTCGCCGGGCTGGTGGCAGGCACCAAGTACCGCGGCGAGTTCGAGGAGCGGATGAAGCGCGTCACCGACGAGATTCGCAAGGCGGGAGGCGAGATCATCCTCTTCATCGACGAACTCCACACCCTGGTGGGGGCGGGCGCCGCAGAGGGCGCGATTGACGCCTCCAACATCCTCAAGCCCGCGCTCGCCCGCGGGGACCTCCAGTGCATCGGCGCCACCACGCTCTCCGAGTTCCGCAAGCATGTGGAGAAAGACCCGGCGCTGGAGCGCCGCTTTCAGCCGGTGACGGTGGACGAGCCCACCGTGGAGGAGAGCGTCGCCATCCTCAAGGGACTGCGCGCCCGCTACGAGGCACATCATGGCGTGCGCATCGAGGACGAGGCCCTCATCGCCTCCGCGCGGCTCTCCAGCCGCTACATCTCCGACCGCTTCCTGCCGGACAAGGCGATTGATGTGATGGACGAAGCGGCCTCCCGGGTGAGGCTCCAGATCAGCGAGCCGCCCCCGGAGGTGAAGCGTCTGCGGGAGGAGATGGAGGGGGTGTCGCGGGAACTCCAGAAGGTGGTGAGCGTCAACCCGCTGGAGCGCGACGAAGCGGACTTCCAGCGCGGCATGAGGCTGCGCGACCAGCGTCAGCGGATCAGAGAAGAACTCACCGCGCTGGAGGAGAAGTGGCGCGAGCAGCGCGCCGCCTCCCGCAACGTGGTGCGGGAACAGGACATCGCAGAGGTGGTGTCGGCCTGGACCGGCGTGCCCGTGATGCGGCTGTCCGAGGGCGAGACCGACAAGTTGCTGCGCATGGAGGACGGGTTGCACCGGCGCATCGTGGGACAGCACGAAGCGGTGGTGGCGGTGTCCAAGGCGGTGCGGCGGGGCCGCGCCGGGCTGAAGGACCCGCGGCGGCCGGTCGGCTCCTTCCTCTTCTTGGGGCCCACCGGCGTGGGGAAGACGGAGTTGGCGCGGGCGCTCGCCGAATTCCTGTTCGACGACGAGAACGCGATGGTGCGGATCGACATGTCCGAGTACCGGGAGCGCCACAGCGCCTCCCGGCTGATCGGCGCGCCCCCGGGCTATGTGGGCTACGAGGAGGGGGGCCAACTGACCGAGGCGGTGAGGCGCAAGCCCTACTCCGTGGTGTTGCTGGACGAGGTGGAGAAGGCCCACCCGGAGGTGTTCAACATCCTCCTGCAGGTGATGGAGGACGGCCGCCTGACCGATTCCCAGGGCCACGTGGTGGACTTCCGCAACACCGTGGTGATCATGACCAGCAATGTGGGCACCAGTTCGGTGGACATGAGCGTGGGCATGGGCCTCCGGCAGGGCGGAGAGGACGAAGAGACCTCCTCCTACGAGCGGATGCGCGACAGCGTGATGGAGAAACTCAAGCAGACCTTCCGGCCCGAGTTCCTCAACCGGATAGATGAAGTGATCGTCTTCCACGCGCTCACCCAGGGGCAGATAAGGGAGATCGTGAACCTGCTGCTCGCCCAGGTGGAAGAGCGGATCTCCGATCAGGGGCTCAAGTTGCGGGTGAGCGAGGACGCCAAGGCGCTGATCGCCAAGGAGGGGTTCGACAAGACCCTCGGCGCGCGGCCGTTGCGCCGCGCCATCCAGCGCCTGATCGAGGACCCGCTCTCAGAGGGCCTCCTCTACGGCAAGTTCCACGAGGGCGACACCATCGAGGCCGTGCTCGAAGACGGCATCATCGTCTTCCGCCGCGCCGCCTCCCTGGCGGGGTAGCACCGCCGGTCTGCGAAGCCGGCCTGTAGGGCTGGCATTCCTATGCCAGCCAAGGCGGGCTTGTCATTCCGAGCACGAACCCCGAGGGCGCTCGGTCGTGGGAAAGCGAGAGCTTGTCCTGAACGCAGTGAAGGAACGCATTTGGCGACGCTTGCGAAGCGCGTCGCCATTCTTGTGGGGCGGTGCTTCTCTGTCGGAGCCCGGTCCTCCGGGCGATCTGATGAGCAATCGGCCATAGGCAGAATCGTATTCTGCCAGCCGAGCGGCCCGGCTTATGCTATGGATGGGACACCATCTGCGGGAGCGATCGGGATGCCATCGGTGGTGCTGCCCGGCATCGACTGGGACAACGGACGGCAGAAGCCGCTTCTTCTGCTCAGCCTCCAGCCGCGCTACTGGCCGCTAATTGTGAGCGGTGTCAAACGATACGAATACCGGCGCTCCTTTCGCGCCGATGCGGTGCAGGCATACATCTACCTCAGTTCTCCGCGCAAGGAGATCGCGGGGTTTGTTGACTTCGGCACCCCAGTCATTGATACGCCGGAACGTATCGCCGATCTCGCGGAGCAAGAGTGCTCGGGTTCGCGCCAGCGCATGTTGGACTACCTGCAGGGTTGCGAGAAAGGATTCGCCATCCCGATCCTCGCTCACGAAGAACTCAGCCGCGGCATCCCGCTTCGTGAGCTGGTGGAGCGGTTCCGCTTCACCGCCCCGCAGGGGTACATGGTGCTCGATAGACACCCGACGCTGCGCGATTTCATCATCGCACACCACCTCAAGGCTGACGCGAAAGGATCGAGTAGAGGGCATAAGTAGCCCCGCAAGGGACAGTTCAGAGGAGCGCGGCCATGACGACAACCTGCGGAGGCGCTTGCAGGTCCTCTGACGGCACCCGCATTCCCGGGACCGCCGATTTCTGTTCTCTATCCTATCAGATTGATATGGTCCTCTGATTGTGGTATAATCTGAATGTCAGACAATATAACATTCGGGCAAAGACACCATGGGGTCAAGAACCACGATAGAGGCCGGCAAGGTGGGCAAACGGGGGACGGTGGTCATTCCGGCGAGGATGCGGAAGCGCTTCGGGATCAAAGAGGGTGATCTCGTCATCGCCGAGGAGCGCGAGGACGGCATTCTCATCCGGCCGGCGGTAGCGCTTCCAGTAGAGGCCTACACGCCGGAGAGAGTGGCCGAGTTCCTGCTGACTAACGCGGTGGACGCCGACGATTACGCCAGGGCCGTTGCGCGCGTCAAGCGCATGGGGCTGAATCCCGACGCCATTCCGCACGTTCCGCCTGAGTGACCGGCATGGACCGGGTATTCCTCGACGCGAATATTCTGTTCTCGGCCGCCTATCTTCCCGATTCGCGTCTGCGAAGGCTGTGGTCCCTGCCGGGCGTCGCGCTCATCGCCTCGCGGTTCGTGGTGGAGGAGGCCCGGCGGAACGTCTT
>JALGTT010000173.1 GCA_029821235.1 Candidatus Hebobacteria bacterium
CTACCTCCAGACCCACCAGCATCGGCTCCGCTATCCGCTCTTTGTGCAACAGGGCTGGCCGGTGGCCCCCGGGGTGGTGGAAGGAGCCTGCAAACACCTCATCGGCCTGCGCTTGAAGCGCGCCAGCACTCGCTGGACCAAAGCCGGCGCCCGCGCTGTGCTCCACCTCCGCCTCGACCAGCTCAACCACCGCTGGCACCTCCGCCGCTCCCTCGTTGCCTCCTCTCACCGACTAACATAAGTCACACCCCGTCGGGGGAGCCCTCCGCACCCGCGCGGGAGGCGGGAAGAAGGCGGAGCGGGGGAAGAGATCGGAGAACTCGCGGCCCGCGGTCGCCGGGGGCCCTGCTCAACGCGCCCGCGCGCCCGGGCCGACACCAGGTCTGTCCAGCGCCACCACCCGGCGCGCGACCTCGGCGAGCTTCAGGTTGTGGTGGGAGGAAGCGCGCTTCAGCCAGCGGTGGGCTTCCTGCTCCCCGATGCGCATGTCCCGCATCAGGATTCCCTTGGCCCGCTCGATCAGTTTGCGCGCCTCCAGGGCCTGCTTGGCATCGCCCAGTTCCTGCTGGAGATGGCAGAAGTCCTTGAACCGGGCGCGCGCGGTGGAAATGGCGGCCCCCAGTCTCTCCCCGGTGATCGGCTTGACCAGGTAGTTGAAGACGCCGGCCTCGGCGGCCTCCTCGATGAAGCCGTCATCGGTATGCGCGGTGACGATGAGGATCGGGACGGAGACGTGGCGGCTGATGGTGCGCGCGGCCTCCAGCCCGTCCATGGTGGGCATGCGAATGTCAAGCAGGACGAGATCCGGACAGGCCTCGTACACCAGGGAAACCGCCTCCTCCCCGTTGCGCGCCTGCGCGATAACCTGATGGCCCAGCGATTCGCACATGCCCGCCAGGGCCTTCCGCACCGATTCCTCGTCATCGGCTACGAGAATGCGCAGCCTCTCCACACGCTCCCTCCTCATGAGTAGTCCCGGCGGCCCCGTGCCGAGGCCGCAGCTTGCACAGCCTTACCAAGGGGTTATTCCACAAAGCCCTCTCTCCTCAACGGGCCGGCTGCGGCCCAACGCGCACCTGCAACCCATGGGGGGTGAGAGCAAAGCTGGTCGGCCGGTCGCCACGATAGACAGGACCGGGAGGCGCCGGCAGTCAGGGCGATGGCCCATCGCGCGCCAAGGCCGCGATCTTGCATTTGAGAATCCATGGCAACATGTGGAATTGAAAGACTAGAGGGGGATTCAATAGACGCCCGCAATGGATGCGAGCCTTCTGAATGGCGCGGGAGCGCGAGGGCCATCTGCACTCAGCAGGTGGCTTTCTTGCTGCCCGACGCGGGATGGCGAAGGCCGGCAGAGGATGCCGAACCGGCCGGCCCGCAGGTAAGTGTTGCACGGCGACGGTCGGCGCCACGGAGCGCGCCGAAATCGGGAAAGAGGTCAAGAAGGGCCTCCCTAAGGGAGGCCCTTCTTGCTATGATAACTGCGGATTTGTCGCGAGAGAAACGACGGACGGCAAGGGCCGTCGGGCGACTCGCAGGACAAGAGAGGTAACAAGGTTGGCCCGGGGCGGAGCGGTCGCAGCCCTCACGATGCGCTCCCCCCGGGCCGGCCCTTGCCCTCAAATCGCGTTGTGCCGCGAGAGGTATCTTCCGCAAGATCGCCCGGTTGTCACGGGCTATTTGCGCTCGGCCAGGGGAAAGAGCACTCGTATCCGCCTCACCTCCCGCAGTGCGGCGTGCGCGGATTGCGGCAGCGGGACCCGCGGATCGGGGGAGAGCCGGAGGGCCGGCATGGGCCTCCACCCCGCCCCCAGGTCCACCTCCACCAGGAATCGAGAGAGCAGATCGCGCCGCCAGTCCGGGGCGGAGAGATTGCCCGGGCGGTACTGGGGCCGGAGGTGCTGGTAGAACAGGGGGGTGATGGAGCCCCACAGGGGCTCGTCGCCGCGGGCAGGGCCGACGATCAGCCACTGGGACATGTGCCACGCGCTGCTCATCTCCGGGCTGAGTGCGTGGGCGACCGGAATGATCTGGAACGCGCCCAGGTTCCCGATGGGCGAGGTGGAGATGTCCACCACTCCCGCGTGATTGGCGCGGATGCGCCCGATGCCCGCGTACAGGGAGCCGAGAAAGCGGCCGATTCCGCCCACGGGATGGATCACCCATCCGATCAGGCGGCGCGAGCCGTCGGGATAGCGAAGGGCGACTTCGCCGCCGGGGCGATTCTCGAACTCCACGGAGACGGGATAGGGGGCCGGCTCCAACACCCGGATGATGAGCACATCGCCCCGCGCCGGCTGGTAGCCCGCACCCACCGGGGAGAGCACATCGTCCCGCAAGACCTCCACCGGGCTGCCCACGAACGGCGCATCTCCCCCTCCGAAGATGCCGGTCCCCGCGGGGATGTCGGTGTAGATGGAGGAATCGGGGCTGAGAAACGAGGTGTAGCCGGGGTGGGCGGCAAGGAACTCCCTGGGGAGCAGGGAGAAGACCACTCCGCGGTCCTCCTCGGCATTGTATCCGGCGCTGATGTGGATGGCGTTCACCGCGGTGGCCGCCACCTGCCCCGCCGGAATCCACTTCGCGGCGGTGTATGCGCGGGCATTGACGCGGGTCGTATAGGCCATCACGCGGCCCACCTGGGTCCAGGTCGCTCCGTGGTCGCGGCTGACCGAGATGGGAGCGGACGCGTCGTTGACCACGCGGATGCGCAGGATCTCCCGCCCCGCCCCGGGGCCGCCGGACGGCGGCTCGCACCTGCCCAGGGGGCTGATGGCGAGCACCAGCAGCCAGCAGGCCAGCCCGACCCGCGTGGGGAGCGCGCTCACGATGGCCCCTCCCCCGCTCCCAGCAGCGCGGCCGCCATCTCCACATTGCGCAGGGCCGCCTCCCGCAGTGCGGGCAGGCGGGCGCGCAACTGGCCGGCGATCGCCTCTCGCTCCTCCCAGGTCCGCCGCGCGGCCTCGGCCAGCGCCTCTGGGTCGAAGGCCGACGCCGAAGCGGCCACCGGCAGGCTCAAGGTGTCCATCAAAGCGTCCACCTTCGGGTCATAGGAAATCGCCACCGGAGGCACGCCGCAGAGGGCCGCGAAGATGAGCGCGTGGAGCCGCATGGCGGCCACCAGGTCACACCCGCCGATGAGGGCGAGTATCTCACGGGCGGCGAGGGGGGCGGAAATCACCTGGGCCGCGCCCGACATTCCCTCCGCCACCTGTTCCGCGAAGGATAGATCGGCCGGCCGCCGCATGGGCACCAGCAAGGCACGCAGGCCGTGTTCCCGGCACATCCCAGCGAGAGCCTCGGCGAGCCGGCCGGCCAGCCCGTTCCCCTCGTCTCCGGGCGGCCGCCGCAGGCACAGGGCCGCGGCAGGCCCGCCGTCCCGCGGCACGCGCGCCTTCTCCCAGGCGCGCGCCACCTCTTCCTCCGAGGGAGCCGACAGGGCGAAGGCGAGGTCCGCGGTCACCTCCACGTGACGCGCGATGGCTATCTCGCGCAGGGTCTCTGCCGAGGCGCGGTCCCGCACGGCGAGCACGTCCACCCGGGACAACTCCCGCCTCACGAGCGACCGAATCCAGCCACGGCGAAGCGGCCCGATCCCGTGCCCCACACAGGCCACCGGCACGCCGGCGCGCCGCGCCAGGCGAATGGCGGCGAGGTAGTAGAGCGGGGAGCGCCAACTGGTGGTGTCCTGAAGCAATCCTCCGCCGCCGCTGATGAAGAGCGAAGGCTCCTCAGCCCTCTCGGTGCGGCCTTCACCCCGTGCTCGGCCTCCGTGGCCGGGGGGTCGCCGGAGAGCACCACCAGTTCTGCCCCGGGGAGCAGACGCCGACATCCGGCCGCGAGGCCGGCCAGGATGGCCTCATCGCCGGCATTGCCGAACCCGAAGTAGCCCGAGACCAGCAGGCGGAGGGCGCTCATGTCTGCCGATGGAGGGAGGCGCGGCCGAAGAACCTCATCCACGCCAGCACCAGAATCAGCCCGAGCAGAGCGCCGATCCAGAAGCCGTGCAGGGTGCGGAGCAGGCTGACCAGCAGGGGCATGTGGAAGTGGCAGAAGGTGTTCACCAGGGAGACCTGGCCCACCGCGGCGAGGAGGGCCACCAGCGGCAGCCAGGTTCTGCGGCCCCGCATCGCCAGCACCGCGGCGAGCATCAGCATCGGGTGCCCGATGAGGAACTCCTTGAGGCGCGGCCGCACCACCAGCAGTGACTCCAGGGCGGTGCGCAGCTTCAATTCGACGGCGG
>JALGTT010000174.1 GCA_029821235.1 Candidatus Hebobacteria bacterium
TCCGAGATCTGCTCCCCGGTGGCGATCCCCAGGGGCTATCTCTCCCACATCCCGGAGGAGGTGGTGGCCCGGTCCTACGGGTGCGGCAGCCCGGTGTTCGCGGCGGAGTTGCAGCCCGGGGAGACGGTGCTCGACCTGGGGTCGGGCGCGGGGCTGGAGTGCTTCATCGCGGCGCGCCTGGTGGGGCCCCGCGGCCGCGTGATCGGGGTGGACATGACCCCGGAGATGGTGCGTTTCGCGCAGAGCGCGGCCGAGCAGGTGGCGGCGCGGCTCGGCCACCAGCGGGTGGAGTTCCGGGAGGGGCTGCTGGAGGGGCTGCCGGTGGTGGACGAGAGCGCGGACGCGGTGATCTCCAACTGCGTGATCAACCTCTCGCCGGAGAAGCTGAAGGTGTTCGCGGAGATTCGCCGGGTGTTGAAGCCGGGCGGGAGGATGGTGATCGCGGACATCGTGAGCGAGCGGAGACTGCCCGCGAAGATGCGGTTCAACCCGCGGCTGCGGGGGGAGTGCATCGCGGGCGCGCTCACTGAGAGCCAGATGGTGTTCATGCTGGAGAAACTGGGCTTCGAGGGGGTGGAGGTGGCGGCGAGGACCCCCTGGCGGACGGTGGACGAACACCCCTTCTACTCGGTGGTGGTGAAGGCGCGCAAGCCCGGCGCGCCCGGCGCGGCCGCGCTCGGGCCGGTGAGCCTGCGCGACTGCCTGGTCTGCGCGCGGCCGCTCGAGTACCTCCCCGAGGAGATCGAGATGGTGTGCCACTACTGCGGGGAGCGGCGGCCGGCCAACGTGCGCTGCGAGGCGGGGCACTTCGTCTGCGACCACTGCCACACCCGCGACCACATCGCCTTCATCAGGTCCTTCTGCGAGCGCACGCGGGAGACCGATCCCGTGGCTCTGTTCTCGGCGATGCGGCGGGCGCACATGTTCCCCCTGCACGGGCCGGAGCATCACGCGCTGGTCCCCGCCGCCTTCCTCACCGCGTACCGCAACCGGTTCGGGGAGCCGTCCGCCGCGCGCGTGCAGGGGGCGATCGGGCGCGCGGAGGCCCTGCCCGGGGGCACCTGCGCCTACTGGGGCGCGTGCTCGGCCGGGTTGGGAATAGGGCTGGCCTTCTCCACCATCCTGGAGGCCACCCCCCTCTCCACCGACCGCCGGGCAGCGGTGCAGACCGCGGTCAGCCGGATACTGGCCCAGGTGGGGAAGCTGCCGGCCGCGCGGTGCTGTCGGCGGGAGAGCCTGCTCACCCTCATCGCCGCCTGCGAACTCTCCGGCGAATACCTGCCCCACGCGCTGGAGGCCGGGCCCCCTCCTCCCTGTGACCAGGTGGCGTTGAACCGCGAGTGCGCGGGGGAGGAGTGTCCGTTCTATCCGGGACTGTAGGGCTGGCATTCCTATGCCAGCCAAGGCGGACTTGGGACTCTCCTTCGCACGAGGCTTCGGAGAGCGTGAAGCCCGCCCTATCCGCCTTCGCCGAGGCTCCTTCGCCAAAGGCTCCGGAGCCCAGGGGCTACGGCGGACAGGCAGAATGGCGGGGCACGGAGACCCCGCCCTACAGCGAGCGCGAACGAGCGGCGGGCATGCGTCCTGCCTACGGCAAGGCCGACATACCCGCCCTACAGCCGCCGAACGCGAACGGCCCATTTCCCGCGAAAATCGTCACCATGAAAAGCATGTAAGTTACTTGCTTTTTCGGCGAAAGGGTTGACAGCGGCTGGTATAATATAGCGGGCAGCGTGTGGGGGGAGGCCAGACTTGTCGGCGGGAGGAGCCGCCTCCCACAGGGCCGTCATGTACTGAGCAACTCGGCGGGCGTAGGCACCACACTTCGCCAAGGCTACGTATGGCAGGCAGCCCGCCCTACAAAGGGGCCGTGCTGTAGGGCGGGGCATTCTTTGATGCCCCGCTGAAAGAGACAAACGGCGGGCATGCCTCTCGCTTCGCTCGCGGACATACCCGCCCTACAAAGGGGCGCGTGGCGAGCAACGTCAGGACGGGAAAGCCCGCCCTACAGGCCGGTCCTGCGGACCGGGCGCAGGTTGGGGAACCTGCGCTACTGGCGGCATCTCTTTCGCAGATTGCAAATCCGCCACACGGCCGGCGGACAGGTCTGCGCCACAGAAAGGCGGGGCGGGGCACGGAGACCCCGCCCTACAAAGAGGCGCGTAACGTACAACGTCAGGACGAAAAAACCTGCGCTACAAGGAATCGAGGAGAACACTTCGCGGCGGAGCCGATTCGGCTCCGCCGTTTTGCATGGGAGGGATCGGGGACCATGGGTGGCATGTCACGCAGAGCGGTGCGGGCGCGGATGCGCAAGGGGCTGCGCCTGCTGGAGGAGGGGCTGACGACCAGGGAGGTGGCGGAACGACTCGGGGTCGCGCCGCAGACGGTGAGGAAATGGCGGCGTGAAGGGGTGAAGCCGACGCCGCGGAGGCGGCGGAAGGCGAAGCGGTCGGCGCCGCGCGCCGCGGCCCCGAAGGACGCCAAAGCCCCCGTCCCCGCGCTGGCGGAGATGCTGCAGGCGGAATTGCCCGAGATCGCGCGGGTGCTGCTGGAGATGGCGAAGGGCGGCGATGTGCGGGCGGCGACGCTGGTGATGAAGCTGACGGGGACGGACGCGAATTCCATCGAGAAGGAGAGGGAACAGGATGCCGAAGCCGGGCTGCGGGAGCTGGAGCGAGGCCTGCGATCGCTTCCTCCGGAGATCGCTGCAACCATGGTGGAACTCCTGGCGGAGGCTGAGGCCGAGGCAGAAAGACGAACTGGCGGAACTCGCCCGGAGATGGATGGCGCAGGCCGGGGACCCGTGCGCCTACCTTGGCAGAAGGAAGATCGCACACCCGACTAGGGGTGTGATTCCATTCAGCCTCTATCCCTACCAGCAAAGGTTTCTGGAGTCGCGGGCCGCGCGGCGGATCGTGTTGAAGGCCAGGCAGATCGGCGTCTCCCAGGTGGTGGCCGGGGAGGCGCTCTACCTCGCCAAGCACGTGGACCGGGCGACCATCCTGTTCGTGAGCCGCAACCTGCAGGCCGCGCAGCACCTCCAGGGGATGGTGTATCAACTGATGGCCTCGGACCCGTTGTTGCCCGCGGTGGTGAAGAGGACGGAGTCGGAGTTGGCGCTGGCCAACGGCTCGCTGATTCGCAGCCTGCCCGCCACCGAGGAGACCGGAAGGGCCTTCGCCGCCACCGCGGTCTACCTGGACGAGTTCGCACACATGCCCTGGGCGGAGCGCATCTATCAGGGGATCACCCCCTGCATCTCCCGGGGCGGGCGGCTGACGGTGATCTCCACGCCGAACGGAAGGACCAACATGTTCTGGCGGCTGTGGCAGACGGGCGCGCGCCGGGGATTCGAGCGCTTCCGCATCCACTGGTCCGAGTGCCCGGAGTACAACCCGGAGGGATATATGGAGTCCGATCCGGCGGTGAGGGAGCAACTGGCGAGAGAGGGCGAGTGGTACCGGGAGAACCACGGGCAGTTCGACCCGCGGCAGTGGGCGGAGGAGTTCGAGTGCGATTTCGTGGGCTCCGCGCAACTCGTCTACCGGGAGTTCGACCCGGAGGTCCACGTGGGCGAGTACCGCCACCGGCCGGAGTGGCCCACCTATGTGGGACAGGACTTCGGGTATGTGAATCCCTCGGTGGCGCTGGTGATTCAGGTCAGCCCTTCGGAGGAGGTGTTCGTGATCGAGGAGCACTACGACACCAAGTACCGGGTGCGGGCCTGGTACTGCGACCCGTCGGGCGCGGCGGAGATGAGCGAACTGCGGCGGGCGGGGATCCCCGCGGTGTCCCGTCGCTCCTCCGTGGAGGAGGGGGTGACTCTCATCCGCAGGCTGCTGCGTCCGCCCAACGGCGACCCGCCCAGGCTGCACATTGACCGGCGGTGCGCCAACCTCATCCGGGAGATGAGCAGGTTCTCCTATCGCAAGGACCAGGAGGCGATCGCCAAGGTGGATGACCATGGGCCGGATGCACTGCGGTATTTCGTGGTGAATCATTGGGCCGGGGTCGCGAGGGCGGAGGGGATGGAGTTGAGGTGAGGTGAGCTGTAGGGCGGGCTTACCTAAGCCCGCCAAGGCTGGCATAGGAATGCCAGCCCTACAGAACGGCCGGCGGGCGTAGGTCCCTAGGCCCGAATGCCGGGATGGCGGTCCCCGAGCGCCCGCCCTACAAAGGGGTGCGTGGCGCACGACGTCAGGACGAAAAAACCCGCCCTACAAGGGTGATTTCATTACGAGGTGAGTGATGCAGGCAACGATTGTCGAGCAGGCTATCTTGTCGCTGCGGGAGACGGATTACGAGCGGAATCTGCGCTATCGGCGCAACTGGCGGTATTATCAGAACCGGCCGTACGCGGAGCCGCGCGCCGGGGTGTACGCGAAGTTGCGCGCCATCTTCAATCAGGTGACGAAGATCGTGGACGTGGACGCGCGCTTCGCCATGGGGGAGCGCCTCCAGGTGCAGGCCGAGCCGGAGGTGGAGCGGGCGTTGAACCGGGTGTGGGAGTGGAGCGACCTGCAACAGGACAAGTACCTGCTCGCCCGCTATGGCGCGTGCTGCGGCGATGCCTTCATCAAGGTGGTGGACAACCGGCCGTGGGAGTTGAACCCGGACCCGGACCCCGAGACGCCCGTGCGCCTGAACGTGCTGCCGCCGGACGCGGTGGCCCC
>JALGTT010000175.1 GCA_029821235.1 Candidatus Hebobacteria bacterium
ACCAACATCACCGCCCGCGATATGGAGTACGCGCGGGAACTGGGGTTCGCAGTAAAACTGCTGGCGATCGGAGTGGAGAACGACGGAGCGCTGGAGGCGCGCGTCCACCCCACCTTGCTGCCTCTGGACCATCCGCTCGCCAAGGTGTCCGGTCCGTTCAACGCCATCTTCGTGCACGGCTCTTCGGTGGGGGAGGTGATGTTCTACGGGCAGGGCGCGGGCTCGCTTCCCACCGGCTCCGCCATGGTGGGGGACATCATCGACATCGCCCGCAACATCCACTCCGGCTCCACCGGCCGCATCGCCTGCACCTGTTTCGAGGACCGCCCGGTGCGGCCCATGGATGAGGTGGTCACCCGCTTCTACCTGCGCACCCGTGTCGCCGACCGGCCGGGGGTGCTCGCCGCGGTGGCGAGGATCTTCGCCGACGAGCAGGTGAGCCTCGACCGGCCGGGGGTGCTCGCCGCGGTGGCGAGGATCTTCGCCGACGAGCAGGTGAGCCTCGCCTCCGTCCTTCAGACAGACGCCTCCGGCGATTCCGCCGAGATCGTCTGGCTCACTCACAAGACCAGGGAGCGGCAGATGCAGGAGTCGCTGCGCAAGATCGCCGGTCTGCCGGAAGTGCGCGAGATCGCCAACTGCATCCGGGCGGAGACCGAGGGGTAAGGAGATGAGATGAAACCAGGCGGTTGCTGGCCCGGCATCATTGAAACTTACCGCGATTTCCTTCCGGTCACGGACGCCACGCCCATCGTCACCCTGCGCGAGGGAAACACCCCGCTTCTCCCCGCTCCCGCCGTCCAGGAGCGCATCGGTCTCCCTCTGCCGCTCTACCTGAAGTACGAGGGCGCCAATCCCACCGGGTCGTTCAAGGACCGGGGGATGACGATGGCGGTCTCCAAGGCGGTGGAGGAGGGCCAACGGGCGGTGATGTGCGCCTCCACCGGCAACACCGCCGCCTCCGCCGCGGCCTACGCGGCGAGGGCGGGAATCGAGAGCATCGTGGTGCTGCCCGTGCGCTACATCGCCATGGGAAAACTCGCCCAGTCGGTGATGCACGGGGCGCGGGTGGTGGCGATCGAGGGGAACTTCGACGACGCCCTCCGCATCGTGCTGGAGATCACCAGCAACTACCCGGTGCAGCTGGTCAACTCCCTCAACCCGTATCGCATCGAGGGGCAGAAGTCCGGCGCCTTCGAGATCTGCGATGTGCTGGGCGATGCCCCCGCCTACCAGGCGATGCCGGTGGGAAATGCCGGCAACATCACCGCCTACTGGAAGGGGTACAAGGAGTATCACGAGGCGGGGGTGAGCCGCCGCCGGCCCAAGATGCTGGGCTTCCAGGCGGAGGGGGCCGCCCCCATCGTGCGCGGCTACCCCATCGAGGACCCGCAGACCATCGCCACCGCCATCAAGATCGGCAACCCGGCGAGTTGGAAGTCGGCGGAAGCGGCACGCGACGAATCCGGGGGGCTGATCGAGACGGTTACCGATGAGGAGATCCTCGACGCCTACCAGATGCTCGCCTCCATGGAGGGGGTGTTCGTGGAGCCGGCCAGCGCGGCCTCCATCGCCGGACTCGCGAAACTGGTGCGAGAGGGCTATTTCCAGCGGGAGGTCGAGGCCGGCCTGCCGGAGGACGCCCCTGTGGTCGCCATCCTCACCGGCCACGGGCTGAAGGACCCCGACCGCGCCATCGCCTCCGCGGCCGAGCCCATCGAGGCGGAGGCCGATGCGAGGAAGGTGGCAGACCTCCTGGGCCTGGAGCAGCCCGCCCTCGTGTGAACGCCCCGAAGCGAAGAGCCAACGCCGTCCGACACCCTCAGGAGGCGAACCCGGCGGGGACCTCGTGGCCGGCGTCGGCGAGGATCTGGCACAGGAGCCGGCGGTGTTCCTCCCACTCCGGGGTGAAGAGGGGGCCGCACTGCATGATGTTGCGCTGATAGGCGGCGACCCCGGCCGCGAAGGCGAGGCAGGTGGGAAGGCCGCATTGGCGGCAGTTGGTGCGGGGGAGCAGTTTGTAGATGTCGATGGGGGTGAGGCGGTTGCGCTGCTCGCGGCAGGGGGTGATCTCGCCGCGCCGCTCCCAGGTCTGGTTGATGAGATCCAGCAGGTAGTCGCACAAGGCGCGCGCGTCCTCGGTGTCGTCGGCCTTGGCGCAGGTGATGAGCCGGCCGCGCAGGCAGACGATGCGCTCCCCCCGATTGAAGGTGAGGGCGGGGACCGCGGGGTTGTAGATCGCCCCCTTCAGGACCGTGTTGAGGTAGGGCAGCGCCTCTGTGAGGTCGCCGGAGACCTGCGCGTGGAAGCGGATCTTCTCCGGGTCGGCCAGACAGGGCAGCACATGGGTGATCTCGATCTGCTCAATCAGGGGCATGACTCGCACCTCTGCGGCAGGCCGATGCCGGCGACGGGGGGCTACTCATGGTGAGGCCAACACTCCTGGCAAACGGGTTTTCCGTCGTGGATGCGCACGCCCTTCTCGAAGACCAGCGCGCCGCACTGCGAGCAGGTCTCTGTGCGAAAGACGGACTTCGGCTCGGCCATTTCGTAATCGAACGGCTCTCCGATGGTGAACATCTCCTCGATGGGGAGGTTCCAGACCCGCTGAACGAGTGGATCGATGATCTCTGCCGGCACCTCGGTGGCGGGCACGCCTGACCGGCGCTGTTTGACGAACTCCGACTGGAGCGCCTTGGCCTGGAACTGCGGCTTGATGGAGACTCGCACCGCCTTGCCCTGTGTGCGGTCAATCAGGGTGAAACCTATCTTGTCGTGGTATCGCTTCTCGATGTTGAACTTGCCGTAGGTGCACCCCGTGGCCACCTGAAGCCCGTCCAGGAAGCAAGACATGGCATGCCGCTTGCCGGTATCCGAGATCAGATAGAGTTCGCGGTTTCCCGCCCGCTTGGCGCCGAGTTTCTCCATCGCCGCCAGGCCGGAGCGGATTCCCAGGGGCATCGCCGGGCACTTGTGCCCATGGAAAGCGATTCCGATCTTCAGCAGTTCGTCGGGGTTCATAGCATCATCCTCCTAAGAGTGAGTTTTCGGGCTCGGAGAGCGGCCTTCGCAGCATCTCCAAGGCTATCCGACGAATACGTCCCAGTAGAGTTTCACCGCAATCCCAAACAGCAAGATGACGAAGAGGCGCTTGACCCGGGTGCCGCGCATTCGCTCGGCCATCGCGCGCGAGCCCGCGAACGCGCCCAGCATGGCGGCGGCGGTGAAGACCGCGAGCCAGAGCGGCGCAATCTGCAGGTGTTGCGTGCTCACGTGGCCGAGGAATCCGGTGAGCGCGCAGAAGGTGGCGGAGAAAGAGGAGGTGGCGGCCGCGTTCTTGGGTTCGAAGCCGAGCAGCAGGAGAATGGGCACCAGGACGCTGCCGCCGCTGCGCCCAATCATGCCGCCCAGGAACCCAACCCCGGCCCCCACGATCAGCCCGATGACGATTAGCTCGGCGCGGCGGTATCCGGCGGCACCGCGCGGCTTCCATCCGGAGAGCGTCTGGATGATGGCGGCGAGGGTCATGCTGGCGAACAGGAACAGGATGACCCGGTCGGGCACCCGGTGGCTGTAAATTGCCCCCAGGGGTGCGAACCCGATGAGCCCCACGACGATGGGGATGCCGGTGCGAATTCTCACCAGGCCGTGCCGCCAGTAGTTCACCGCGGCGGTGGATTGGGTGGCGAAGGAGAGCCAGAGGGCGAGGGGTACGGCCTGATTGCGCACGTCCATGCCCATCCAGAAGAAGGCCGGGGTGTAAGCCTGGCCTCCCCCCATGCCGGCCATGGAGAAGAAGAAGGAGACGCCCAGTACCAGTGCCAGGATTGCGAACACGCGCCCTCGCTTTCATGATGGAGGTGACCGCCGGACCGCGTCGGCGGCGCCGTACTCTATTATTACACCGATGTCGGCGTGCACCTGTTTGCTCGTCGGAGGCTGTCCTCTCAGCCATCCCGCGGCCTCCGCCTTGGCGCGTTCCTCGCGGAGGAAGAAGAGATGCATCCCCAGGCCGATGAGGAAGGCGAAGAGGATGGCTCCCACCGCGCGGGCGAGGCCGAGTTCGAACCCGAGCACGCGGGCGGTGAGGATGCGTCGCCGGGCCGATCCCCGCGCCGCGGGAGTAGATGCCCGCGAGCAAAGGCAGCACCGTGCAGGAGCAGGCGGCGAGAAAGACGCCCAGAAGTATCAGGAATTGCTTCAGCCTCGTGTTCATCGCGTGCTAGCGGCCCAGCGCGGCCGCCAGGTCCTCCAGATGTGCCAGTTGGTCGGCGAGAATCTCCCGCATGTGGTCGATCACCTCGAACACCCGCTCATCGCGCACCCGATAGTAGATGGTGTGCCCATCGCAGCCGGTGGTTTCCGAGCAGCACCCCTTCTGCGCCTGGGAGGCGATTGCGCCGTAGCGCTGCTTCACCCATTCCTTCGGTTGCGCCATGATATCTTATCCCTCCGTCCTAGCTCTCACCGGTCTTCGCGGGGTCGTAGCCTGAGCGTTCGCGAGTCAGCTCCCGCGCCCACTTGCGCACCTGTTCGAGCACCGGCCGAAGCCGCTCCCCGTCTCCCACCTCACCGGAAAGCATGTACCCCAACATGAGCACGTTCGCCTGCACCCCGGATGGACACCACTCCTCCTTGGGATCGAACCGGTGCATCCCAGGTGGAGGGAGGTCAGACTTCCGATGGCGACACCACTGCTTCGTCTCCAAGCCCAGCTCGGCGCAGACGTCGTAGCAGGGACACTGGATGATCTCTTCGCGCTCACTCATGAGTTTGCCCCTTCCATGATCTCCGTCGGCCCCGCAAAGCAGCGGCTGCGAAGGGCGAAGGCGACGTTGACCGAGCTCGCGCCGCTGGCCAACCCGGGAAGATCCACCGGGTTAACTAACGATCCAGGAACGAGATCTGAGCCGTTCGGGACGCGGTCACAGGATGGCCCCCGTCGTCAGATCAGTCTTCAGTTCACATGGGGCCATGTGCAGATGTACATCCAACACCTCGACGAAATCGCTCATGGACACTGCACCATCCCTCCTTCTTCCCGCGGCCTCAGGCTCTTCTCCAGACGGCGCCGGTCTCGGCGCGCGGTTGTCTCCCGTTCGGCCCGAACGCAGACCGCCGCGACGACACCGCGTTCCTCGTCTGAGAGCTTGGGGTTGAGGGCATAGTGCATCCACCTGCCCTGCCGCCAGTCCGTTACGAGACCGGCCGCCTTCAGGACGCCAAGGTGTCGGGATACGCTGTACTGTGGGACGTGCAATGCGTCTACGATCTCGCAGACACACAACTCCTTTCGCCCGTTGAGCAACTGCACGATGCGCAGCCTCGTCGGATCGGCGAGGGCCTTCAACATCCGTGGCAGGTCGGCCATGACTCATATGCTCCTATGTGCATATAATACCGCGGAGCCGACCGGCCGTCAAGGGACGGCGACTTCGTTGAACACTTGCTGTGTTCGCTCCCCGGAACCTGCCGGCATCGGAAGGGGCCAACCCCGTCTCGGCCACCGCCTCGGTATCTCTCTTGGCACCCTGACCGCGGCGTGCTACCTTTCGTAGCGACAGTACAGTCGCTTGCTGCTCGCGCTGAGTTTGGAAGTTGACCGTCAAGGGACGCGGCGACCGGAGAAGACTTCTGCCGGGAGGACCGGGACGGGCGACGACCGTCTTCTTCATCTCCACTCCTTCCTCTCCTCCCCGCGGCAATGGCAGCCAAGACGATGACGCGCGGCTGTGATGTGGCGAGGCACACGACGGAATCGGGACGGCGCGCGGGCTGGTCGACGGCTCGGGGTCTGTGAAAGACACGTATCAATTGGACGCCTGGGGCCACCAGATCGCGTCTACGGGTAGAACGGCCACAAGTTGGGAGCTCGCGGGCGGGGCCGGCCCTGGCGGGCCGGGCGCAGGTCGGGGGACCTGCGCTACAGGCGGGCAAGGGTGTGCCCGCCCTACAGCAGGAGGCAATCTCTGATGTGATATAATGGAGCGGACGCTTCTATCCCTAGATCGGGCGGTGCTCGACCGGGACCCCGGCCCGCAGGGCCTAGGGGTTGGCAGGGCCGGAGGTGTCAGGTGCGGCTGAACGGGACTATTATACGTGCACAATGGAGGCCGGGCGCTGGCGAGATACACGAACGACGGAGTTCAGTGCGACGGCGGCTGTAGGGCTGGCAGCCGCGTCCTGCGAAGCATTGCCGAACCGGGGTCCCAAGCCAGCCATGGCGGGCATGGGAATGCCCGCCCTACAGGACGGCCGCACTGTGCGAGATCTTGGGCGGACATGCACACCATATTTCGGCAAGGGGCCTTCATCTGCCCGTGAACTGGACCGCCTGTCTTGATGGCGACGCGCTTCGCAGGCGTCGCCGAATGGATCCCTCGCGTTATTACGGCCGAGCGCCTGCGGCACTCGGGCTCGGGATGACAGGGAAGACGCGGACAGGCGGAACGGAGGGCGGGCGTGGGCCCGCCTTGGCTGGCTTGGGAGAGCCAGCCCTATAGAACGGCCGCGTCGTCCGGAACGAGCGGCGGGCGTAGGCACCATGCTTCGCCAAGGCTACGTATGGCACGCAACCCTCCCTACCCTGCTTCGTCCGCCGGAGGCGGACTACGGCGGGCAAGCAAGGGTGCCGCGGGTGGGACGGGAGGCGGGAGAGGGCATTACGCGCTCGGGGGACGGCGCCGGCCGTCCCCCGAGGGTAGTTGTCTCGCCAGGCCGCCTGGTCGGGGGCCTGTGCTTTGTTCCGCGTAAGGCGGACTTACTGCATCGGCAGGTCCATGCCAATTCGCACGAACCAATCCTGGTCGTCCAGACCCAGGCCGGTCGGGCTGGCGTTGGTGGTGCCGACCTCGACGGTCGTCTCCTCGGACAGCGGATGCCGCAACACGGCCGAGAACACCGCCTTGCAGTCCATGTCGTCGTCCTTCCAGCGGTACTCGAGGCCCAACGTGGTGCCACCCTCGCCGGTGAACTCGAGGTTCACGAAGGGCCGGGTCAGGCTCTCGGAGTCGCCCACATCCGGGTCGAGGTTGATGTACATGATGCCCACGCTGCCGAGCATCTGGGTGCCTCCG
>JALGTT010000176.1 GCA_029821235.1 Candidatus Hebobacteria bacterium
GCCCGCAGCTCAACAGCGCGCCCGCCGCAAAGCCCAGAGCAGGAGTGATCTGGAACGCCCGTATCAACTCGCGCATGGTCTTCTACCCGTAGGTATTGCCTTCTTTGGAGCGCGCGCGCGAACCTGCCGGAGGGTCCGACTTGGCCGCGGATGAACGCAGATGGACGCGAATGGTCTGGGATTCCGCAGGTCAGGGCATCCGCCAAACGGCCGGCGGACTGCCCTGCGCTACTGGCCGGCTTGGGAAAGCCAGCCCTATCCGCCTTCGCCAAGCCTCCTTTGCCAAAGGCTTCGGAGCCCAGGGGCTTCGGCGGACAGGCAGAACGGGCGCGCCCTGCAGAACAGAGCGGCGGGGCGCGGAGGCCCCGCCCTATGCCGGGCCGCGATGTGCTACAATAGTCGGTGCCGGTGAGGCGATCTCTCCCTTTCGGGTTCCGATTGGCATGCAGAAGTCTTCCTCCTCCCCCATTCTGGGCGGTCTGAACGAGCAGCAGCGCGAGGCGGTGGTTCACGGGGACGGCCCCTTGTTGATCTTCGCCGGGGCGGGCAGCGGCAAGACCCGTGTGCTCACCCATCGCGCGGCCTACCTGATCCGCGAGTGTAATGTCCCACCCTCCCGCATTCTCGCGGTGACCTTCACCAACAAGGCCGCCAACGAGATGAAGGCCCGCCTGCGCCGGCTGACCCCCGGCCAGCACCGGAGCCTGTGGGTGGGCACTTTCCACTCCATCTGCGCGCGCATCCTGCGGGAGGACGGGGAGCGCGTGGGCGTGCCCGAGAACTTCGTGGTGTTCGACGACTCCGACCAGATGGCCCTGATCAAGGACTGTCTGCGCGAGTTGCAACTCGATCCAGAGCAGTTCGTCCCCTCCCGCGTGCTGAACAGCATCAGCGCGGCCAAGAACGAGTTGATCGCGCCGCGGGACTACTTCAACTGGCGGGGCGGGCGGCCCTATGACGAGATCGTCGCCCGGGTGTACGAGCGGTATCAACACCAACTCCATGTGAACGGGGCCTGCGATTTCGACGACCTGATCGACTACACGGTGTGGCTGTTCGAGCGCCATCCCGACGTACTCGAGCGTTACCAGGACCGTTTCCACTATGTGCTGGTGGATGAGTACCAGGACATCAACTTCGCGCAGTACCGCCTCGTGAAATTGCTGGCGGAGAAGCACCGGAACCTGTGCGTGGTGGGCGATGACGACCAGGCGATCTACGGGTGGCGGGGCGCGGACATGCGGATCATCATGCGCTTCGACGAGGACTACCCGGACGCCAAGGTCATCAAACTGGAGGAGAACTACCGCTCCACCGGCAATGTCCTGCGCGCCGCGTGGGAGGTGATCCGGCACAACCAGGTGCGCCGGGAGAAACGCCTGTGGACCAGCGCCTCGCCGGGCGACCGATTGGTGTGCCACCGGGCGCGCGATGAACACGATGAGGCCTTCTTCGTGGCCGACACCATCCAGCATCTGATGGACCACGAGGACCGGACCTTCCGCGATTTCGCCGTGCTCTATCGGGTGAATGCCCAGTCCCGCGTGTTCGAGACGGTGTTCGTGAGCCGGGGGATCCCGTACCGCGTGCTGGGCGGGCTCCGGTTCTACGACCGGGCGGAGATCAAGGACATCCTCGCCTACCTGCGGGTGATCCACAACCCGGCCGATTCGGTGAGCCTGAAGCGGATCATCAACACGCCGACCCGCGGCATCGGAGCCACCACCGTCCAGCGCCTGGAGCAGGCCGCGCGGGAGCGCGGCCTGTCTCTGCTGGAGGCGGCGCGGCACGCGGAGGCGATACCGGAGATCGGCCCCCGCCCCCAGCGCGCGCTGTCCCAGTTCGTGGCATTGATGGATGAGCTGTTCTCGCTGCGGGAGAGCGCCGGGGTGACCGACCTGACCAAGGCGGTGATCGAGAGAAGCGGCTACCGGGCGGCCCTGGAGCAGGAGAAGAGCGCGAAGGCGCGGGGCAAGATCGAGAACGTGGACGAGTTGCTGAGCGCCACCCGCGAGTACGAGGACAGCGCCGAGGAGCCCAGCCTGGCCGGCTTCCTGGAGAGCATCGCGCTGCTCACCAGTGTGGACGAGTTGGAGGAGGGGCTGGAGACGGTGGTGTTGATGACCCTGCACAGCGCGAAGGGGCTGGAGTTCCCCATCGTGTTTCTGGTGGGCATGGAGGAGGGGCTGTTCCCGATCGCGCGCGCCGCGTTCAGCGACAACCCCATGGAGTTGGAGGAGGAGCGGCGTCTCTGCTATGTGGGGCTGACTCGGGCGAAGGAGAACGTGTTCCTCACCTCCGCGGAGTTGCGCACCATCTTCGGCCGCACCGAACACACGATGGTCTCTCGGTTCCTCAAGGACATTCCCGAGGAACTCCTGGAGGCCTACGGCCCCGTCTCCCCCCGCAACATCACCTGGGACGCGGCGGAGGCGACGACCGCCCAGCAGTCTCTGTCCGCGCCCGAGGCCGAGTCGGCCGGGTTCACGGCCGGGGATCGCGTCCGCCATCCCTCCTTCGGGGACGGGATGGTGGTGTCGGTATCCGGCAGCGGCGACGGCGCTCCCTCCTTCGGGGACGGGATGGTGGTGTCGGTATCCGGCAGCGGCGACGGCGCGATCGTGTCGGTGGCCTTTCCCCACAAGGGGATCAAGAAACTGGACCCGGCCTACGCGAACCTGGAGAAGCTCACCTGAGAGGCAATCCCATGAAGGCAGCGCAGTTGCTCGCACACTTCCGCGCCCTGGCGCCGTGGCTCTCGGACGAGGATACTGTGGACAAGGTGATCATCGGCGACCCCGAGACCGAGGTCAGCCGGGCCGCGGTGACCTGGATCGCCGGTCTTTCCGCGGTCAGAGAGGCGGTGTCCCGCGGCTGCCAGTTGCTGATCACCCATGAGCCGACCTTCTGGGTGCACGCGCGGGAACTCGACACCGTGGCCGGCTGGCCGGCGGACTCGGAGAAGCGCAAGACGGCGGAGGCGAAGCGGCGACTCATAGAGGGGCGGGGCGGACTGATAGAGGCAAATTGCCTGGCATCGGAACAACGAAGATGTAGACGGAGTTGGGGAATTCGATGCGAAGGCATCTTGGTCAGGAAGGCCACTTATGGACGAACAAGAGCTGCCCTGGGCAGCACGTCGGTGGGCATGCACAGCGGGTGAAATTCCGGGGCCGACAGCTTCTTACCCGGAGGGATGCCGGGATTGCGCGGCAAAATCCTCTTCTGAAAATGGGGAGCCAGAGAAGGCGGGAGGTCACCAGGTGAACTGCTCGTACTGCGATCGCCCCATGGTGCCGGAGCAGAAAGTAGTCAAGCGCCCGGTGCCACACGGCGCTAAGGACTTAGGCCTCACGGATCGAGTCTGGGTTGCCAAGTGCGAGGAGTGCGGCCAAGAGATTCCATACGACGACCGAGCGGCCGCAGATGATCACTTGGCCTATGAACTACAGAAGTTGTTTGAGCAGCACGGTCTTCTAACAGAGGCGGCCTACTGGTGCGAACGGCACGTCGAGGTGACGAAGCGCGTAGGCGATGGATCGGTCGCTGGCCATTTTGCTCGCGCCGCCCGGGCTGAGATGGAGAAGGGTAGACTTGCCACTGCCAGGGAGCTATGCTCCCGCGCCATTCAGTGGCACGAGAACCACATGTTGTTCGCGCGGATGCACTTTGTCAAGGCTCGGGCGGACGGCATCATGACTGACTCAGACGTGCGCGACTTAGCTGCCATCATGGAGAACACGCTTGTTGAGTATCGGGCTCTAGCAAACGAGATCGCACGGCAGGAAGGGGAGCCGGAACCGTATGACCTGTGACCTCAGTACGGGGCGTCCGAGCCCAAGACCGGATGCCTGGGGCAGCCGCTTCGTGTGTCCGTTGTCGTCCTTGGCACTGATCTCTTGCTCAAGGTCGCGCGGTGCGTTTCCGCTCTTGCCAAGCGCGGGTGGTGTTAGCACGATGCGGGTAGCTCGGAGATATTGATGCACTAGCTCGGAAGACGGCATACTGCGGAGGTGATTGGCGATGCCACTATGCAGGAAGTGCGGGGGCAATAAGGTGGTGAGGTGTCCGACGTGCGGAGGCAGCGGCAAGGTCTACCAGATCTTCGGCGGAACGCGGAACTGCAACCAGTGCCGGGGATCGGGGCGGATCGCTTGCGACCGGTGCAGAGGTCGAGGACAGGTCTAAGTAGACCCGCGTGCAGGTCAGAAGTGGACCGGGCCCCTCTTCGGAGACCCGCTGTTCCGAAGACTGAGGTCAGAGATGAGATCTAGGGACGGCGCCCGTCTGCTCAACACGGGAAAGTCGTGTCTCAGCGATGCTGAGCCTCTTCTCAAGGAGATGCCTGACGAGAAGGTCCCAGGATATGGCGTGGCGTATGGCGCTAGCCCCGGCCAGCGGGCAAGTACCCGACTACCCTCTGGAGATAGGCCGCCTGCTGAGAGCGGCGCGCAAAGCGCTTGAACACGATAGGAGAGCGCAGACCGACAATTGGACTGCAACTCCCTTCTAGCGTATGCGTGGATTATGGAAGGCTTCCTGGCGGGCAAGACGTGCGGACTTAAGCCGAAGGATGCAATCCCACACTTCGAGAAGGCAGTGCGAATTGACGATCGGCCACGATGGCGATATCAGCCTGGTGTGGAACGCTGGGGCAGGGCGGAAGGATGAGGCAAGAACCCATCTGCAGGCCGCTATCGATGCCGACTTGGGGGGGACGTCGGCGTTGACGCGACCAGAGCGCTTATTACACTCGCGGAGAATGGCAGAGGGTGTCTCGGCGTACTGGCAGCCGTTGCGCTCTACGGGGTTGCCGCGACGGTTGCACTCGTGCTGGCCTGCTCCTCGTGAAACAGGTCTATTGCCCACATCGAGAGGCTCTATCAGCCCTGTGCTCCCGGGGTTGGGAGACCGAGCCAACCGAATCTGGAGGCGACGACATGAATGACGCCCATGACAAGCAAGAAGCCGAACGTCTGCTGCTGGTTGCGCAATCCTTGTTCAAAGACGCGGGTCAGCTTCATAGGTCTTTGCCGACGATCATCACTGATCAGAACAGGCCGGCAGCTGATGCTATGGCCGAGCGCGGCTTGAATATCTTGGAGAACGCGCTTCGACACATTCAGCAAGCGCGGAGTCACTACTCCTCGGTTCAGACGCGCGACCTAGAAGCCCGCGTGGCGCAGGCTGAGGCTGTTTTCTGGATGGCCCGAGCTAAGTGCTATGTCGAGGGGGAATGTCTCGAGGAGGCGCGTCGCTCGGCTGAGCGCGCCATCCAACTGAAGTCCGATCCGTTCAGCTACGTCATCCTCGGCGACATCCTGCGGCGGCAGGGATCAATGGCTGCGGCACGGAGTGCGTATCAGAAGGCGGTCGATCTAGATCCAATGAGTGAGACCGGCGTGGGCGCTGCAAAACGGCTATCTGAGATTGAGAGTGCACCGGATCAGACGGCCAGATGTTTCGTCGCTACAGCAGCATCGGGCTCGCCGACTAGCTGGGAAGTCGTGGTGCTGACAAAGTTCCGGGACTCGATTCTCATGAGGGGCAGTCTAGGACGAGCGTTGGTCGGTGCGTACTACGTGCTGTCGCCGCCGCTTGCCAGGTTCATTGGCGTACACAGCTCAGTGCGCCGGGCTTGTCTCTGGCTGTTGGTGCGCCCGGCTGCCGCGCTAACCAGGCTGTTCGTTCGCTGAGAATAGGCGTGGCCGACTTCTGAGGCGACAGCAGAAGTGCCCGCGCCTTCAGCGACGCTTGAAGTGATGCGAGGGGCGAAGCTGACTGCCTGGTTTGAGACGATTCACGACGGTCTCCCATTCATAGTTGAAGGTGCCAGAGGCGCCTGAAGGTTGAGGCGGCTCTCTCCGCCCGGTAGAATCGGGCAACCAAACCTGTAAACAAGGGAGAGAGCCGCTGTGAGGAAAGAGCATCAAATTGCGAGTCGGAATGGAAATGCCGCGCTGCCGCAATTCCTGGCGAAGCAGGGGGCAGCTCTGTTGCCGATGGTGGAGCTGATCGAGCGAGGCGATGCAGCTGGCGGTGGAGGGGGTGACCGGGCGGGTGGCCGCCCGCACCGCGGAACTGGGTGAGCCCGCGGTTCAGGTGGTGGGGCCGCCGGACAAGGTCGTTTCCCGGGTGGGAATCGGCACCGGCTGCTACTGCTCACTCCCCGAGTACCTGCGCCTGGGATGCGA
>JALGTT010000177.1 GCA_029821235.1 Candidatus Hebobacteria bacterium
CTCGTCATATTCCACCTTGCCCTCATACCGCTTGGCGACCTCGCGGGCGGTGCGGTAGAACAGCCCATCGGTGGCCTTCATGATGTTGTCCTTCGCCACCGCGGTCACCTTGCGGCGGCCGTTGTCCAGCGCGTAGCGGAAGGCGAAGTCAACGATGCGCTCGGAGGCGAAGGCGGAGATGGGCTTGATGGAGATCGCCGCATCCTCCCTGATCCGTCCGCCGGCCAGCCCAATCACCTGCTTCGCTTCCTCCGTTCCCTCCGCGAACTCCACCCCCGCGTACAGGTCCTCCGTATTCTCCCGCACCACCACCACGTCCACCCCCTCGAACCGGCTCCTCACCCCATGGTAGTGCTTGCAGGGGCGCAGGCAGGCGAACAGGTCGAGTTCCTTCCGCAGCGCGACGTTCACCGAGCGGATGCCGGATTCCAGCACACGCTCCGGCAGGGGCGTCCCCTCCTTCTCCATCACCGCCAAGCCGGCTTCCTGGACCTCCCATTCTATCTCCGCGCCGCTGGCGTCGATCACCAGCCGCGTCGCCTCCACCAACTCCGGTCCGACCCCGTCCCCCGGGATCAAAGTGACGCGATGTGCCATCAGTAGACTGCCTCCACTGGGATGTTGAGCAGCATTATACCAGAAACCGTCCTCCGGGCAGGCCGTCCTGTAGGGCTGGCATTCCTATGCCAGCCATTGGTGAGCCGGTATACTGCCGTTCCTTCGCGGCTCGGAAACCAAGGATAGGCGGGCTTGGGAAAGCCCGCCCTACAGAACGGCCGTCTTCTGTGGGTATCAATCGGTCCTCCCCCGGATCGCCCGGAGTGCCCGGCTCCGACATTCTGACCTCCCTCTTTCCTATGACCTGGCAATGCCGCCTGGGCTGTTTTCGATGCCGCGAATGTGGTAACCTCAAGCGCAAAGGCAGGCGTGCTCTACGCCGCTTCACGGAGCGATGCATTGCGAGTACTGGTTCTGGGTGGCACACGTCTTCTCGGTCCCTTCGTGGTGGACGAACTGCTCCGCCGCGGGCACGAGGTCGCGGTCGTCTCCCGGCGAGAGGGAGAGTTTGCGCGCCCCGTGCGGCGTTTCTCAGGGAACGCCGGCGATGGGGCGACGCTCCGGCGCGTCCTGCGCTCGTTTCGCCCGGAGGCGCTGATGGATCTGCTGCATCACTCCCCGGAGCACGCGCGCGCGGTGGCGCGCGTCTTCGGCGGAAAGCTGGAGCGGTCGGTCCACGTCAGCTGCGCCTCCGTGTACGGCAACGCGCCCGTGTGTCCCGTGGACGAGGACACTGAGACCCTGCCCGCGGACCAGGCCCCGGAGGAGACCGCGGCTCAGATTCTCGCCGACGAGGTGATCGCCAAGGCCGCGCAGGCAAACAAACTGCCGGGAACCATCGTGCGCCTGCCCGAACTCTACGGCCCGCGGCATCCGCGCGCGGCCGAATGGTTCTTCGCAAAGCGGGCGCTGGACGGTCGCACCCGGATCGCCCTTCCGGACGGAGGGCTTCACATCTGCCACCGCGGGTTCGTGCAGAACATGGCCCCTGGGGTGTCGTGCAGGCGCTCACCACGAAGCGGGCTGTCGGCGAACTCTACAACCTCGGCGAGGAAAAGCTCTACACCCTCGCCCAGCTCGCCCGCGGCGTCGCCCGCGCGCTGCGTCACCAGTGGGAACTCTACTCCGTCCCCGGGAACCTGTGGGCGACCCCCTATGCCTGCACCCGCTTCTTCGACCTCCGCAAGGCCCGCGCTCACCTGCGCTACCGGGATCGCATGATCCCCCGGGACGGGCTGGAGCTCACGCTCGCCCACCTCTGCCAGGACCGGCCGGACGAGGACTGGACTTGGCCCGGAATCGAGAGACCGTTCGACTACCAGCGCGAGGATGCGCTGATCGCCGAGCACGGGACGCCGATACCGGACTGACCGCCCGGATCCCCATCGCGACAACGCGGCCTCTCCCCCAGGCAGGAGGCATCCTCCCCGCACCGAAGCACAGGCCCAGTCTCATCTCTCTGATTGGAGGCATCAATGGCCTGGAAGTATGCAGTGTTCAGCGTGATGTGCCCGGAGTGGGACCTCGAAGAGACCGCCAAGGTGGTCGCCTCGCTCGGCTTCGACGGCATCGAGTGGAGGGTCACCAAGAAGGCCCCCGAGCCCATCAAGGAGATCAGCTACTGGAGCGGCAACCGGTCCACCGTTGACGTGGACGACATCGAGCACTCGCTCCCCGAAGCCAAGAAGATCGCCGATGCGCACAACCTCGAGATGCCCATCCTGGGCACCTATCTCCGATGCGACGAACACGAGACGATCGAGCGGGTGATGAGGGTCGCGGCGGACGTCGGATGCCCGCAGATGCGAATCGGCACCCCTCCCTACGACGGTTCCCGTCCCTACCCGGAGTTGTACGACGAGACGGTGAAGGACTACGCCAAGGTGGCGCAACTCGCCCAGAAGTACGGGGTGAGAGCCTGCATCGAGATGCACATGGACATCATCACCCCTTCCGCGGGGCTGACCCACCGGGTCGTTTCCCACTTCGACCCCGCGCAGGTGGGTGTGATCTTCGATCCCGGCAACATGGTGGTGGAGGGATACGAGCAATGTCAGATGGCCCTCGAGTTGCTGGGCCCCTACCTCGCCCACGTCCACGCCAAGAACTGCCTCTGGGAGAAGGTCGGCGAGAAGGACGGCGTCGCCCAGTGGGCGTGGAAAATGGCGGCCGTCAAGGAGGGGCAGATGGACTGGACCAAGGTCTACGCCGCCCTGAAGAAGGTGGGATATGACGGCTGGGTGTCGTTCGAGGATTTCTCCGACGGAGACACGAAGGAGAAGTTGACGGAGGGCCTCGCCTACCTGAAGGGCCTGGAGAAGAGCGCGTAGCACCCCATGCGGCGCCCCCGCGCCTGAGAGAGGAACGCACATGGCAGGAGAAGCGAAGAAGAACTGGTGGAATGGAACGAGGGCCTTTGGAGCGGCCTGCCTTCTGGTGGGCGCGGTCGTGTTCCTGGTGGCCGCCCGCACACAGGCGGGCCCGGCCGGCGCGGTTGACTACGAGTGGCAGCCCATCGGCATCTCCGGCGGCGGCGGCATGTTCGCCCCGGCCATCAGCCCCATCGACCCGGACCTGATGATGATCAACTGCGATATGTCCGGGGCCTACATCTCCCGCGACGGCGGCTATCACTGGCAGATGATCCATCACTTGCAGTTGCGCGGCAACACCCGCTGCAAGCCCGGGTTTCACCCCAAGGACGTCAACACCATCTACGCGGTCAGCGGCTGGTCGGGGCAACTCAAGGTCTCCCACGACGGCGGCAAGACGTGGAAGAAGATCGGCGACCTGAAGGAGGCCACCGCCGGCGAGATCGCCTTCGACCCCGACCACCCGGACACCATGCTCATCGGCACCCTTCAGGGGGCGTGGATCTCCCGCGATGCGGGTAATCATTGGGAGAAGTGCCGAGGAGTCTCCGGGCGCGCCATCTCCTTCTTCGTGGACCGCACCAGCCCGCGGGAGGCCAGGGTGATGTTCGCCGCCACCGAGGAGGGCGTCTGGCGCTCGGACGACGGCGGCCGCACCTGGCGCAAGAAGATGAACGGACTTCCGTGGCCGGAGGTGCTGGCCTTCGCCGGCGGCGCGAACCGGGACACCGGCCCGGTGCTCTACTGCTCGGTCACCAGCAAGGTTCAGAATGGGAGCTTCGCGGGAGGCATCTATCGCTCCCTGGATCGCGGCGAGACCTGGGAATCGGCGATGGGCAATGGCATCAACACCGACACCGCCACCGCGGACCAGTGGGCGGAGGGGCCCATCGCCCAGTACCGGCACCTGCTCACCACCAACACCAAGCCTCTCACGGTGTACGCGTTCAACACCAGCACCGGCTTCCATCCACCCCACCACCCCACCGTCTACCGCAGCGACGACGGCGGGGAGAACTGGCGGGCAACCCTGTACGCGGACCCGCGCTGGAAAGAACTCTACAATGTCACCCCCGACTGGTTCACCGTCTCCACCGGCCGCACCGAGGTGGTCTGTCCGTTCGGCGCGGCGATCTCCGAGGCCGATCCCGAGCGCGTCATGTACCTCAGAGGCATGTGCTATCTCACCCATGACGGCGGCAAGTCGTGGTTCGCTGCACACGCGCTGCTCGCGCCCGGCCAGCAGTACGGTCCCGGCTGCTCGTGGCAGAACAACGGCCTGGTGGTAACCACCACCTGGCACTATTATATTGACCCGCACCAACCCAACCGTCACTACATCGCCTACACCGACATCGGCTGGGCGCGATCCCTGGACGCGGGAGAGAGTTGGATCTGGTGGACGCAGGATAACTGGGCGCCCTGGCGCAACACCTGCTATGAGGTGGCCTTCGACCCGGACATCCCCGGAAAGATGTGGGCCGCCTTCTCCAACGTGCACGACATTCCCAACGACAACATCATCTCCGGCCGCCACAAAGGGACCGGCCCCGGCGGCGTATGCCTCAGCACCGACTACGGCGTGAGCTGGAAGGTCTCCAACAAGGGACTGCCGGTCAGCGCCTGCACCTCCGTCGTGCTCGACCCGCGCAGCAAGAAGGGAGCGAGAACCCTCTACGCGGCCATCTGGCAACACGGCGTCTACAAGTCCACCGACGACGGCAAGACCTGGGTGAGAAAGAGCAAGGGACTGGGCGCGCCGGAGAACATGCGGGTCTACCGTGTGTTCCTGCACCGGGACGGCACCCTGTTCGCGCTCATCACCGCCAAGCGCGGGGGTGGCGGCTACCTCGACAAAGGAGTGGGGCTCTACCGGTCCCGGGATGGCGGGGAGTCGTGGGAGTGCATCACCAAGTCGGTGGGGCTCCTCTGGCCCAAGGATTTCTCCGTCAGCCCCCGCTCCAGCGAGGTCATCTTCATCGGCGCGGCCGACGCGCGCAACGACCAGGGCGGTCTGTGGCGCACCACCGATGGAGGCGCCACCTGGGAGAAGGTGGCGCGGGAGGGCCCGCAGCACTTCGGCGCCTACTTCGATCCGCACCACGAGGACTGGGTCTACATGACTCTCACCGAGAGCGCGCCGGGGCCGTCTCTGTGGCTCAGCCAGGACGGCGGGCAACGCGTCCAGTTCGACCCCAAGGATCCCGACACGCTCTACGTGACCACCTTCGGTGGGAGCGTCTTCCGCGGCAAACCGAAGCGGTAGCGGTCTGCAGGGCCGGAGGCGTGCCTTACTCCCCCTCCCCCGGCTGCCAGCGGAAGCGATTCGTGAGCGGCAGCCGCCGGTCCCGGCCCAGCGCGCGCGGGGTGATGCGCACGCCCGGCGGGGCCTGGCGGCGCTTGTATTCGCTGGCGTCCACCAGCCTCACCACCCGCGTCACCACCTCCGGGTCGTTGCCCATCGCCACGATC
>JALGTT010000178.1 GCA_029821235.1 Candidatus Hebobacteria bacterium
ACCATCACCGAGACCACCTCCCCGGGCTTCACCTCGCGGGGGAGATCGGCCCGCTCCCCCTCCCACGCGGCCGACTCCGTCACCGGGGAATCGGCGGCGAGGTCATCGTCACAGCGCAGCCAGTGATAGGACAGTTTCACCTCGCCCACTCGCCACGACTCCGCGCCATCGTTGCGCAGCCTCACGATCACCTTCTCGGTCGCTCCCGACTCCATGGCGCTGGGCAGGGAGGTGCTGATCACGGAGGCCGCGTAAGCCGGCGGCTGGCCGACGGTGATGGGCACCGTGAGTTCGGCCAGAGGCTTGGCAAACCATTTGGAGCGCAGATAGGTCACCTTGGTCTTCATCACCACCAGGGAGAAGAGATACTCGCCCGGCGGCAGAGGATCGCCCTTGCGGTCCACGGTGGCGATTTCCACCGGCACCCGCCGCGTGAACCCCGCGGGAAGGCGCAGCCCCTGCGCGCCGATCTTGTGCTGGACCACTTCCCCGTCGGAGCGGCGCACGATGCGGTAGTCAACGCTGACGCGGCGGCCGGTCCGCACCTCCTCGGTGCCCGCGTTCTCGACCAGCATCTCCACCAGGTGCTTGGTTCCCGGTTTCATCACCCTCGGAAGCGCGGCCTGCTTGAGGCGGAGGTAGTGCGGCCGATCGCTGCCGAGCCGGGCCTCGAACATCTCGGTAACGTCCACGTAGGTGTATCCATACTGCCGGGTGGGCGCGATCTCGGTGGCCCGCGCGAAATCATTCCAACTGTCTATCACCACCAGTTCCGGCCGCCCGGCGAGCACCCGCTGCCAGTCGGCGCGATAACTGCGACCGTCCTTGCGCGATCTCATCTCTCCGTCAGGCCCGGTCACACAATATCCGGGTGAGATGGACATCGCCGGGGCCCCGCCCACCGCCTCCTGGGTGAGGCCGGTGCTGCCGGCGAGCCGCACGAAGGCGTAGAAGTCCACCTCCCCCTTCTCCTGCCAGGCCGTGCTCCCCAGCCAGGCGAGATGGGACCCGAAATCCTCGACAAACCGGCGGTCGCAATAGGACAGGAAGTCCGCGTCCCAGTCGGCGAGGGCATCGGGCTCCCCCAACAGCACCGCCACGCCGGGCGGTCCCTCCGCGCCCGCCGCAAGGCCGAGCTGGGCGCGGAACTCGGGGGGCACGTGGAGGAAGAAATCCCTGATCATGCCGTAGAGCAGCCGCCGACCGGCCTCGGTGGTGAGATCCGCCCCGGCCAGCGCCCCGGTGTCCAGCATCATGCCCACCAGAGGATAGGGTTTGCCCTGGGCCCGCAACTCCTTCAGCGCCTGGGTGAGCCGGTCGAGGCCGCTTCGCGCCCAGGTGCGGCGCGCCCGGTGGTCCCCCTGGTAACGGGCGAGGAGGATGTCAATCCCGGCGCGGCTCATCGCCTCCACCTGGCTGCGATGCCAGGCGACTCGCCGATAGCTGTACCACGGCCCGCATCCCTCTTTCGGCTGGTCCGGGGCCGCCGGCCTTCCCTCCGGGGTCCACAGCGGCGTTCCGCCCGCCCCGTCGGCCGCCGCGTCCCAGTCATAGCGGTACACCGCGAGAATGGTGCCCGGCTCACTCGCGGTCCTCGCCTCCGCGCCCGCTCCCTTTGGGAGGGGAGAGACCGCGGGCGGGGGCTTGTGGAAGGACAGTGTGCCGGCGGTCAGCCACTCCTGTGCCGCCAGGCGTCCGTCAATGAAGGGGGTGATGCCGGCAAAGGGACATTCCACGACCCAGCCGGCGGCATTGCTGGGGGCCGATCCATAGGCGATGATGGCCAGACCCCATGTGCTCACATCCCCCACCTGATCCTCGGTCTTCACCAAAGGCGACCAACTGGCTATCCCCTGGTTCTCGCCCTGCATCCACACCACCACGTTGAAGCGAATCCGCTCCGGCCGGGGGGCATCCTCGCCGGTGAGGAACTCCCACGGGATGGCCGCCTCCACCACGAAACCGTTGTCCTCGTCATTGGGCTTGTTCAGCGTTCCGTCGGCCGCCACCGCGAACTTGACTGTCTTGACCCCGCTGACCCAGGAGGGATCGGTCCGCCAGCGCCCCCTGGCATCCCGCTTGAGAACGGTCATGCCCCCGGCCGCGCTGATCGCCAGCCGATAGGCGGTGGGGCCCCCGGCGCCGGGGACTTCAAGGCAGAACTCGATGGCATCGTCCTGCTCGGGTGCAGAGAGGGGGCTGATATTGGAGCCGGTCAGCATGGTGTCCGGCACGCGCGCCCCCAGACACAAGTACTGCGGGCTCCACAGGGTGTAGACCTGGACGCGGGGGCCGGTCCCCTCCTCGGGCAGACGCAGGGCAAAGGCCGGCGCCGCCAGGCAGACCAAAAGCAATGCCGCCGTCCAGCAGGCGGCAGACTTGGGATGAACTCGCGTCGTTCTCTCGTGCTTCGGTGACATGGACAGCACCCGCGTGGTGGTTTTGCGGCCGCCGTGCGCCTTCCGCGGGTGGCTTCCGCCCCCCGGCGCTGCGGCTCGCCCCGGCCTGCGTCCGCCGGATGGTGTAGATTTCCACGTGCGCAGGCCGCGTCCTGCGACCGGCGCCCGCGCGGCGAGCCGTCAAACAGGGCTCAAGGCTGCCATTCCCTGCGATGCCGAAGGTGCCGTCTGATGGACAACCCCGCTCCCACCATCCCCAGTACGGCCCCCGAAACCAGCAGCGCGGCGGCGAAACGAATCATCGTCTCATCGGGCGCCAACACCACCACGCCGGGAGGCCCCGCCGCGATGCTGGCGAGGTACATGTGGATGGGTATCAGCACACAGGCCGCCAGCGCGGCCCCCAGGAGCCCATGCACCGCTCCCTCCAGCAGGAAGGGAGCCGCGGTGGTGGCGCGGGTCGCCCCCACCAACTGCATGATGTATATCTCCCGCCAGCGGGCGTGGAGGGAAAGCCGGATGGTGTTGTGCACGATGAAGGCCCCCGCCACCGCCACCAACAGGCACACGATCGCGGTCACCCAGGTGATCGCCCGCTTCAGCCGCACCGCCCGGTGGAACACGTCATCCGAGCGCACCACGGAGGCGATGGCGTCCAGCCGCTCCAGCCGTTGGGCGACCGGGGCCAACTCCTTGGGGTCCTTCACCCGCACCCTCACTCCATCGGGAAGGGGATTGCCGATCGCCTTCAGCGCCTCGCTGCTCGGCAACTGCGTCCGGAGCCACTTCATTCCCTCCTCTTTGGGCACGAAGCGTGCGCTGCGCACCGAGGGCCACTTGCCCACCTTCTCCACCTCGGCCTCCGCCTGCTCGCGGGGAACGCCCTCGTCGAAGCAGGCCCAGATCTCCATCTCCCCGAGGATGCGATTGGTGTTGAGGTTGACGTCGAACAGAAACAGCAGGATCGCGCCCAGCAGCATCATCAGCACCGCCACCGTGGAGATGGTGGCGATGGCGATGAGCCGCTCGCGCCTGAGCTGCAGGAGGGTCTCGTGGAGGATGAAATCGAGGATGTTCCAGATCACCGCCCCATGCCCTCCATCTCCGCTCGCCCGCCCTCCCCGGAGGGGGCGGGCTCCAGGAGGCTCGCCGGATAACCGCCCTCCCGCAGATCGCTCACCACCCGGCCCTTGCGCAGGGCCACCACGCGGCGGCGCAGAGAATTGACGATCACCGGGTCGTGGGTGGCCACCATCACGGTAGTGCCGGCG